>JABUSX010000454.1 GCA_021442545.1 Eubacterium sp.
GTCGGTAAAAAGAAGAAATCTGCAGTGACGGCAGCAGCCGGAGCACCTGCCCTGGCCGGGGCAGCGGCAATGGCCGGAACATCTGCAATGGCAGGAACCGTCGAAGCAGTCGAAGCAAACGGAATGAATGCGGCAGCCGGAACAAACGAAAGAGCCGATATAAATACAGCAGCAGAAACCATTGAAACAGCCAAGGTTAATGAAGCGTCAGAAAACGGCGGGCAGGAAGGAGCGTTTGCAGCGGCCGGAAAGACAGAAACCGCCGAAGTGATCGGAAAATCCGGAACTGACGGAAAACCCGAAGTAACCGCCGAAGTGATCGGAAAACCCGGAGCTGACGGAAAATCCGAAGTGATCGGAACGGCCAGAGTCGTAGAAGAAGAGCCGGAACATCCTTCACACAGAAGGCTTCGCTTCGGACTCGCAGCGGCAACGGCAGCAGCCATGTTCGCAGCCTTTATACTGACATTCGGAAGGACCGAGATCGATTCACTTACACAGAAGGACCGTACAAACGTTGCCGCCGTACAATCACCGGTCTACAGCGAATACACAGTTCCGATGACGGTTGCTGCAGATACCGGTTCGGCACAGGCGGATCCGGATCAGAAAGACAGCCGTTCGGCACAGGCGGACCAGGGTCAGAACAACAACGGTTCGGCGCAGGCAGATCCGGAGAAGAAGGATGCCGGAACACAAACCGATGCCGCGCAGACAGCAGATCAGAACAACAGCGGTGCCGCACAGGCAGCAGATCAGAACAAGGACAATGCCGCGCAGGCAGCAGATCCGAACAGCAGCGGGGCCGCGCAGGCAGCAGATCAGAACAACAACGGTGCCGCGCAGGCAGCGGATCAGAACAGCAACGGTGCCGCACAGGCAGATGCTCAGACACAGGAGGATGCCGCACAGGCAGACGTACAGAATAATAATGATGCCGCACAGGCGGCTGCCCAGAATACGGACGATGCCGCACAGGCAGCTGCTCAGAATAAGGACAATGCCGCACAGCCGGCTGCTCAGAATAAGGATAATGCCGCACAGGCAGATGTTCAGAACAAGGACAATGCTGCGCAGGCAGCGGCTCAGAACACGGACAATGCCGCACAGCCGGCAGATCAGAAAAAAGATAATACCGCAGAGGCAGCTGCTCAGGCAGACAGCGATATGACCCAGGCGGCTGCGGCGGATGCAGATTCCAGGCTCGTACGACTCGTAGTCGTAAATCCGGAACAGACCGCCAAATGACAGAAGGTGAAGAAAGATGAAGGGATCATAGCGGATCCGAAAGAAAAGGGTCAGACAAATTCAGAAGTACGGAAAACACAATTAAGGAAGAAATACCTTACAGACATAGAGCAGAGATCCCGGAAGACGGGGATCTTCAGAAGAAAAACGAGGAGGATATCATGATTATTTCAAAAACGACAGGAAACCGGGCATTACTGGTACATGAATACTGCGAACCGACATCCCTGGATGCATTGGCACTGGACAAGCTTTGCATTACGCTGCGGGAAAAAGAGATCGAAGTGATCCGGGCTTACAACGCTTATGATGCACAGATGCTGATCGTGGCGGATCCCATGATCAAGGCGATCCTTCTGGACTGGGAGCTGGGAGAAGGCAAAGAGCACGAAGATGCGGTCTCCGTGATTCAGGAACTGCGGAACCGCGCGGAAAACATTCCGGTTTTCCTGATGGCAGACCGCACGGATGTGTCCGGAATCCCAACAGATATCCTGAAGGAAACGAGTGATTTTATCTGGCTGTATGAGGATACGGCAGAATTTATCGGCGGGCGTATCGAGGCAGCGATCGAGAATTACGAGAAAAAAATTCTTCCGCCCATGTTCTCGGCTCTTAAAAAGTTTGCAGATGTGCATGAGTACTCCTGGCACACCCCCGGGCATACCGGCGGCACGGCCTTCATGAAATCGCCGGCAGGAAGAGACTATTTTGATTACTACGGCGAGAATATGTTCCGAAGCGACCTTTCCATATCCGTCGGAGATCTGGGTTCTCTCCTGGATCATTCGGGCCCGATCGGAGCGAGTGAAAAATATGCGGCAAGAGTCTTCGGCGCACACAGAACCTACCACGTGACGAACGGTTCTTCCACCTCCAACCGGATCATCTTCATGGCCTGCGTCACGCGGGATCAGGTGGCTCTCTGCGACAGAAACTGCCACAAATCCATTGAGCAGGCAATGACCATGAGCGGCGCCGTTCCCGAGTACATGATGCCGCTGCGGAACTACATGGGGATCATCGGACCGATTCCGCCCGAGGCTCTGAAGGCGGAAACATTGAAAAAGTCGATCGGGAAGAATGCGCTGATCAAGGATGGCGTCGATCCGAATCCCGTACACGCCATTGTGACCAACTCCACCTATGACGGCCTCTGCTACAACGTGCGCCGGGTGGAAGAACTTCTCGGACAGACGGTCGACCGGATGCACTTTGACGAAGCCTGGTACGGCTATGCACGATTTAATCCGATCTACAAAGACCGCTTCGCCATGTTCGGAGACCCGAAGGATCACAAACCGACCGATATGACGGTGTTTGCCACCCAGTCGACCCATAAGCTGCTGGCAGCACTTTCCCAGGCCTCCTTCATCCACATTCGTGAAGGCAAGAAGAACGTGAATCATGAACGCTTCAACGAATCCTTTATGATGCAGGCTTCCACTTCTCCGAACTACGCGATCATTGCCTCCAACGACATTTCGGCAGCCATGATGGACGGCAAAGGCGGCAAGGTCATGACGGATGAGACCATTCAGGAAGCGATCGCCTTCCGTCAGCTGATGGCGAAGATGAATGAAGATTTTGCGGAAAAAGGAGAATGGTTCTTCAACTGCTGGCAGCCGGAGACCATAAAAGATAAAGAAGGCGGAAAGGTCGCTTTTTATAAGGCTGATCCGAAGCAGCTCGCGACGGATCCGGAGTGCTGGGTTCTGCATCCCGGTGAAGCCTGGCACGGCTTCGGCGACTTGGAAGACGGCTACTGCATGCTGGATCCGATCAAGGTATCCATTACCACGCCGGGCATCAGCCCTGAGGGACTGGGCAAAACCGGTATTCCGGCCTCCGTTCTTTCGGCCTACCTGGAGCAGAACGGGATCGTTCCGGAAAAAACAACGGATTTTACCGTACTGATGCTGTTTTCGATCGGCATCACGAAGGGCAAATGGGGCACGCTGATCGACACTCTGCTTCGTTTCAAGGACGATTATGACAACAACCGCTCTCTGGCGGAAGTCCTTCCCGAAGTTCTGGCGAAAGATACCGCCCGATACGGCGGAATGGGACTGAAAGACCTTTGTCAGGAAATGTTTGATGCGATGAAGAAGTATGAAACGACCAGGTGCATGGCAGAAGGATTTGCCTCACTGCCGCATCCGGACATGAGCCCGGCGAAAGCTTATGAAGAGCTGGTGCTGGATCATGTGGAGAGAGTTACGCTGGATGAAGCCGCCGGAAAAACGCTGGCAACCGGAATCGTTCCGTATCCGCCGGGAATTCCGCTGATCATGCCGGGTGAGAACGCCGGAGCAGCAGACGGCCCGCAGCTTGCCTACCTGAAATCGCTGGAAAGCTTCGACAGAGAATTCCCCGGATTTGAACACGATTCACACGGCGTGGAATCCGAAAACGGAAAGTACTACGTGATGGTACTGAAAAAACAATGATACAGAACCCCCCGCAGTTGTACAGAAACCGGAGCCCGGGCTCCGG
>JABUSX010000442.1 GCA_021442545.1 Eubacterium sp.
CCAAAGCAGTCTTCCTCTGCAGACGTTTCCGGATATTACTGATTAAGAACGCTTCCAGGTTCCCGGGAAAGCGAGGATCAGCAGCGGCATCAGTTCCAGACGGCCGGCGATCATGTCGATCGTCAGCACCACCTTGGACAGCAGGCTGTAGCCGGCGAAGCTCGACGTAGGACCGACGGCATCAAAGCCCGGACCGATATTATTGAGTGTTGCCGCAACCGCACTGATATTGGATTCCATCGAGAATCCGTCGATACTGATTATCAGGAAGGATATCCCGAAAACAAGGAAATACGCCATGAAGAAAACGTAGAGGGAACGAAGTGTGGATTTTTCAACCACAGCGCCGTTCAGACGGATACGCGAAACACTGTAGGGGTGCAGAAGTTTCCGGAATTCCTGCCGGACAGACTTGAACATGACGAGAATACGGCTCACCTTGATACCGCCGCCCGTACTGCCCGCACAGGCGCCGATCATCATCAGAAGCAGCAGAATCGTCTTTGAGAAAGACGGCCACGCGTCAAAGTCGGTCGTGGCAAAACCGGTCGTCGTCATGATCGTGGAAACCTGGAAGGACGCATCCCTTATGGCCGTTCCGACACTCTCGGACATATGTGCGATATTGACCGCGATCAGAGCCGACGAACCCACCAGGATCAGAATATAGGCCCATACTTCTTCCAGCTTGAGTGCCTCTTTGAATTTCTTTCCCAGCATGAGGAAATAAAAACTGAAGTTGACACCGAAGAGCGCCATGAAGATGGTAATGACCCATTGCTGCGCAGGCGTATAGGTGGCGCAGCCTGTATTCAGAACGCTGAAACCGCCCGTACCCGCAGTGGCAAAGGAAATACAGAAGGTATCAAACCAGTCCATTTTCAGGAGGAGCAGAATGATGATCATGATGATCGTCATTCCCGTATAAATAAAGTAAAGTACACGTGCCGTATTTCCGACACGCGGAACGAACTTTCCGACATCCGGCCCGGGGCTTTCCGCCTTCATAAGATTCATATGGGACCCGCCGGATTTTGAGGGAGCCATCATCAGAAGGAAGACCAGCACGCCCATGCCGCCGATCCACTGTGTTTCAGCTCTCCAGAAGAGGGATGCATGTGAAACAGCCTCCAGATCGATCAGAATGGAGGAGCCTGTCGTTGTAAAACCGGAAGCGATCTCGAACATGCCGTCGATAAAAGTCGGAACCTCACCCGCCACCAGAAGCGGCAGTGCCCCGAAACAGCTCAGAACGACCCAGGCAAGACCGACCGACACAAAACCTTCCCTCTGCAGGATCGATCTGTCTTTCGGTTTTCCGGAAATCAGCCAGCCCCCGAAAATACCTATGGCCGCAAACAGCAGATAAATGAAACCTTCACGTTCCTGAAAGATCAGGGCAATCAAACAGGGAAAAAGAAACAGAATACCCTCGATCCAGATGACCTTCCCCAGGATATAACGGATCATACTGTAATTCATGGATCAGTACCTCTTAAACCAGGATATCCCTGATATCTTTAAAACCAAGTTGAGTAGTAACAACGATAACGGAATCGCCCTCCATGAAGGCGTCTTTCCCTCCCGGAATGATCAGCTTGCCTTCCCGCACGATTCCGCCGATCAGTGTATCCGGTTTGATCTTCATATCCATAATGCTGATTCCGGCGATTTCGGAGCCCGGCTGGATCACAAATTCCAGAGCCTCGACTTTGCCGTTCATCAGGCGGTAGAGTGTTTCCACGTTGCTGTTCATTCCGGCTTCCATCGCCCTTGTATACTGCAGGATCCGCCGCACCGTGATCTCTTTGGGATCGATCACGCTGTCCAGCTGCAGGCTTTTGAATACTTCATTGAATTCGTTATGGCTCAGCTTGGTAACGACTTTCTTATGGACCTTGCTCTGTGCATATTTGGAAATGACGGCATTGATCTCGTCAATGCCGGTACAGGCCACGAGCGCATCATAGGATTCCAGGCGCTCTTCTTCCAGAATGGCCTGCTTGCTCCCGTTGCCGCATTCGACGATGGCCTTCGGGAATTCTTCCACCAGCTCGCCGCAGCGTGCGGGATTTCTTTCGACGATCTTCACGGCCACGCGGCTGTCCAGAAGCATATGGGTCAGATAGAAGGCGATGGAACCGCCGCCGATAATGATGCAGTTATTGGAACGGTCTGTTTCCAGCCCGACCTTCCGGAAAAACTGCTCCACATCATAAGGCATTGTAATAACGGTCAGAATATCATTCTTTTCCACAACATAATCGCCCCTGGGGATGATGATCTCCCCGTTTTTCTCTGCTATGCAGATCAGGATATCCTGTCTGAGCTTTGCGGCAATCTCACGTACGGAAAGATTTATCAGTACGGAATCATCCGGAACGCGGAAACGCAGCATTTCGGTCCGTTCCCGGGAAAAAGTATCGATACCGATCGCATTCGGGAAACGCAGCAGACGGGCAATTTCACGCGCCGCCTCCTGATCCTGGTTTACGATCATGGAAATCGAAAGCTCGGAACTCAGGAAATGCTGTTCTCCAAAATAAATGGGGTTTCTCAGACGCGCAATGGTACGGCAGTCCGGTTGTTTCCCTGCGATTACGCAGCAAAGAAGATTGGCTTCGTCACTGTCCGTAGTGGCAATGAGAACATCTGCCCTTTCCACGCCGGCTTCCTGCAGAACACTGTAACTGGTACCGTTTCCGACGATGCCCATTACATCGTACATAACGGAAATACTCTGAACAACCTGCGGTTTTTTGTCGATGATGACAACATTCACCTTCTCTTCCGAAAGCTGTTTCGCTAATGCCCGGCCGACTTTTCCGCAGCCTACAATAATTACACGCATAGTCCTCTCCTGAAAAAATAAAAAACCTTGTATTACACTTCCAAATTAAACGGTTCAGAACCATTTCCCGTAAACAGCACAGAGACAAAGCCTGCTTCTTCGTTTGTCACAGAAAATAGCACTTTGGAACTCATTATACATTATATGAGGCAAATTTCAAAAATTTTTCTTAAATATTTGAAGAATAACTTTTATTCTTCCTGTGATTTTTCATTATTTTTCGTTTTTTTCTGTTGACCCGTGATCATTTATGTTTTATTATGTTATAAAATGTTTGTTTTTAACATTTTTGCCTTTGTTTTATCACATTTTTCAGGAATTTCCGGAGGCAGCCCGTATGATCAACAAACGCCAGCAGCTCATCCTCAACTACATAAACGAAAAAGGCGAAGTACGCAATTCCGAACTGCAGGAAATGGTCGGGGATTATTCCGCCATGACCTTGTGGCGTGACCTGACGAAGCTGGAAAACGAAGGGCGCATCATCCGCTACCGGGGCGGCGCCGTCTCGGCATCCCTTGCATCCGACGGTCCGGACATGGAGATCAACTTTATCCGGAGGATCCGTCAGAACACGGATGCAAAAGAACAGATCGCCGCGATCGCCGCAGACTTTCTCCGCCCTGACCACACCTGCTTCCTGGACGCGGGAACGACGGTATTTACGCTCGTGTCCCGTCTTTCGCCCGGCAATTATAATTTCATCACGAGTGCCGTCAACACGGCTGCGGAACTTGCCAAACGTCCGAACTGTGATGTGACCCAGCTCGGCGGACAGCTGAATGCCAACACCGTCTCCTGTTCCGGTCCGCAGGCGGAACGGATGCTCGAAGAGATCAATATCGACATCGCGATCATGGCCACTTCGGGTTA
>JABUSX010000209.1 GCA_021442545.1 Eubacterium sp.
GGATTGTCATCGGAATAGCCCTCTTCAAGAATGTGTCTGATGTCGGAAAGCAGGTAAAAATCGGCTTTTGTCATATGTGTTCAGCGGAAAAGTGTCCGCCCCTCCCTTTTTGATTGCTGTTTTTTATATTATGCACCATTCACTTTTGCCTTTGCAATACATACCGAAAACTGTTCTTTCAGCGCATATAACAGGACAGCAATACGGCGCTCGATGAGGCGGCAGCCGAACTGGTTGCTGAAGGTTTTTCAAATGCTTATCAGATGGCGGCACGAATCAGAGAAAAAGCCGACTGTGCAAGATTGTAATAAAGACGGAAGATCCTCATGTGTTGACACGGTTTTCCGAGGCGGTTATACTTTCATCAATTATATAGGTCTGCACTTTTGTGCCGGAAGGCACCGCCTTTTTTATAAGGTGAGGGAACCGGATGAGAATTCCGGACTATCCAAGTAACCGTGATGCTGACGAAAGAACGATCATACCACTGTCTTCAGACGGGAAGGTGTTCCGGTAGGATGAAGCTAAGTCGGGAGACCTGTCTGTGCGGGATACACTTCTTGGGCTGGGTGGTTATGGAGCGATACCTGTCGCTTCCGGTTGATTTATGCTCTCCGATCCCGGAGAGCATATTTTTTACAAAATTTGAGGAGGATCTTATAACATGAAAAAATCAAAGGCAGCGAGTCGTTTATTGAGTATTTTTCTTATACTCCTTATGGTAACGGTCTGCGGAAGCGCAAAGGAAGTTTCTGCAGCGGAAAAGGAGGACGCGTCCGGTTCGATCACGGTTACGGATATGATGGGGCGGGAGATCACGCTGGATAAGCCGGCCGAAAAAGTAATCGCACTGTCTGCCGCCGACTGCGAGATCATCTACGCGATCGGGGCGGAAGATACGCTTGTCGGACGCGGAGAATACTGCGATTATCCGGCAGAAGCGCTGGAGATTACGTCTGTTGAATCCGGAGCAAATACGAATATCGAGCAGATCCTTTCTCTGGAACCGGATGTCCTTTTCATGGCGTCCATGGCACAGCCGAAGGAACAGGTTGACCAGCTGGAAGCTGCCGGTATTAAAGTAATCGTCAGCGAAGCAAAGGATATTGAAGGCGTGTATACGGCGATCGGCCTGATCGGGGATGTCACAGGCAGACGCGAAAAGGCGGATGAAGTCATCGGGAATATGAAAGATACCTTCAGCAAGCTGAAAGAGAAGGCGGCCGGCGACGGATCAGAGAATATGTATTTTGAGGTTTCACCGCTGGAATACGGACTCTGGACTGCAGGGAACAACACGTTTATGAATGAGATTGCCTCGATGATTAAAGTGAAAAACTGTTTTAATGATGTGGAAGGATGGGCAGAAATATCCGAGGAACAGGTACTGGAGCGGAATCCGGATTATATTGTGACCATTTCCATGTATATGGGAGAGGGTCCGACTCCGGAAGAAGAGATCGCTTCAAGAACCGGCTGGGATGATCTGACCGCAGTGAAAAACGGAAAAATCCTGAATCTTCCGGATAATGAACTCTCCAGACCGGGTCCCCGCCTTGCGGACGGTGCGGAAATGCTTTTTGATTTTGTGTATGGGGATAAATAGAAGCACAGCACTGCCGTCGCGGAGCTGTCTCTGCCGGAGTTTGAGTTTGTGTATGAAGATAAATCGAAACCGGACGGAAGACGGATGTTAAACACCTGTCTTTAGTTCCGTGATGTGAATCGGAAATGATTTTTTGAAATAATGAAAAAACATCGGGAAACCCTTCATGCATATGAATATATTTTGTTTGCCGGCATCACCTTTGCCGTCATCTGTCTCTGTATCTGCGTGGGGAGCGTAAACGTTCCCCTGCGTGATACATTTCAGGCACTGGGGAGTCTGATTACAGGCGCAGAAACGGAGGGAGCTTCTGCTTCCATCATTGTTCTGCGCCGCATTCCCCGCGTTCTTTCCGTAGCTCTGACCGGCTGTGCCCTCTCGCTTTCGGGTGCGGCTATGCAGGGGCTTCTGAAAAATCCGCTTGCGGATGGTTCGACCCTGGGGGTTTCCTCAGGAGCTTCTCTCGGAGCCGTTCTGGCGATCGCCTTTGGTGTGGCCTTTCCGCAGATCCCTTTTTCGGGGACTATGATACTGGCGGTCCTTTTTGCCTTTCTTTCTCTTCTTCTGATCCTCGGACTCGCATGGAAACTGGATTATTCTCTTTCCACAAATACGATTATCCTGATCGGAGTTGTCTTTTCCATGTTTGCTTCCAGTCTGATCAGCATCATCATCACGATGGCACCGGATAAAATTCAGAATATTACCTTCTGGACGATGGGCAGTCTGGCAAATGCAAGTTATAAAAATGCTGCGATTCTGGCTGCTGCACTTCTTGTCTGCGGAACGATCCTGTTCTGCAGGGCGACGGAGCTGAATGCATTCGGAATCGGGGAGGATAATGCCCGCCATATCGGCGTCAACGTCCGCAGGACAAAGCTGGAGATTCTCATCTGTGTTTCTGTTTTGATCGGGGTCTGTGTCTCCATCGGCGGAACGATCGCTTTTGTAGGACTTGTAACGCCGCATATGGTAAGGATGGTTGTGGGACCAAACCACAAACGGCTTCTTCCGGCATCGGCCTTCGGAGGGGCTGTCTTTTTGCTTCTGGCCGATCTGGCTGCCCGGATCCTGCTGAAGCCGCTCGAACTGCCGATCGGGGTCATCACGAGTCTTGCCGGTGCAGTTGTATTCATATTTATCTTTTATAAAACAAGGAAAAGACGATAAAATCCGGATGCAGAAGGGATATCAGGCCCTTCGGAAGCAGGACGATCATGTACAGGATGCACATCTGAATACGAGGAAAAGCCGATGAAGATGCTCGAAATTGAAAATCTGTCTGTCCGGTACGAAAGTCTGACAATCGTGGACGAAGTAAACTTTTCGGTGGAAGAGGGGCAGTGGCTGATGATTGCCGGACCGAACGGAGCGGGAAAATCCACGATCCTTCGTGCAGTCACTTCCGGTACGTCCTATGAGGGCTCAATCAGGCTGAACGGCAGAGATATGTCTCAGCTTAAGCCAAAAGAGCGGGCCGCTCAGGTGGGTGTTCTTCTTCAGAATTACTATGTCGGTTATGATTTTACGGTTGGGGAGATCGTGAAACTCGGGCGCTATGCGCATGCCGGAGGCATATTGACGGGAAAGAAAGAAGAGGATGAAAAGGCGGTCGAAGAGGCACTGGCACTGACCGGTCTGACAGTACTGAAGGATCATTCGGCACTGACTCTTTCGGGGGGAGAGCTGCAGCGTACTTTTCTGGCACAGGTTCTGGCGCAGGATCCGGCTTTGCTTCTGCTGGATGAGCCTACGAACCATCTGGATCCGTTTTATCAGAAACAGGTTTTCGGCCTGATCGCGGAGTGGGTGAAAAGACCCGGAAAGGCCGTCATTTCAGTCGTTCATGATCTGTCTCTGGCAAAGACATTCGGGAGTCATGCACTTCTCATAAACAAAGGAAAAAAGATCGCAATGGGCACCATGGACGAGGTTTTCTGTGCGGAGAATCTGAACCGTGTATACGGAATGGATCTTTATGCCTGGATGCAGCAGCTGTTTTCCGGGTGGAAGAAATAAATTTACTCTGATTAAAACTGCAGGACCGTACGGGCTTTTTGCCTTATTATTCATATTTTATGATTTATTGACATATGAAA
>JABUSX010000194.1 GCA_021442545.1 Eubacterium sp.
GGAAAACTTCCGTTATCCCTTCATCAGTGAAAATATTGCGGAATTCTGGCAGAGATGGCACATTTCGCTGGGATCCTTCTTCCGGGATTACCTCCTGTACATCCCCTTATTCGGAAAACGACGAAAGTATGCCAGCCTCTTCCTGGTCTGGTTCTGCACGGGTCTCTGGCACGGGGCTTCCTGGAACTATGTGCTGTGGGGCCTGTATTTCGGACTCTTCATGTTTATTGAAATGAAGATCGGAAAGAAACGCATGAAGAAATGGCCGAAGGTTCTGAAACACGTGTATACGCTCGCGTTTGTAGCCATGAGCTTCGGACTGCATTATTTTACGGAGCTGCCGCAGATCGGTCAGTTCTTCCTGAACGTTACCGGAATCAATACCATTATGGGAAATGCCGGCGTTGCGGACATCCTGACCTGGAACTCCTTTAAATCGAACATTCCGATGATCATTATCGCTGTAGCGGCGTCACTCCCGATCCTGCCGAAGATCCGGGAATGGATCACCGTACGGAAGGATGTGCAGGTACTTACGTTTTCGAAGGTGGGGGGCATGATCGCCTGTGCCTGCCTGTTTGCAGTCTGTGCGATCCTGCTGGTTAACTCGACAAACCATCCGTTTATGTACTGGCAGTTCTGACCGCCGGGGCATGTACGGAAAAAGGATAAGAAGATATGTCAGATGATTCTTACAACAACAGACCGGATTACGGAGAACAGGACAGACCTCTGAGAGAGGTGGAACTGCCTGAGGCTCCGGAATTATCGGACACATCCTGGGAAGACGGATTTCCGGAAAACGTCGGAAGCAGAAGACGGTATGCGGAGGAAGACGAACAGGATGAGGAAGAAAAGAGAAGACGGTACGAAGAGGAAAGAAAAGAAAGAGCCAGGGTGCGCGCCGAACGCAAGGAACGCCGGTTCCGCCGCACAGACAAGAGGCTCTCTGAGAGCTGTGTATCCAAATTCCTTCTGTTTTATTTTGCACTGGCTCTGTTTCTGATCATCATACCGCGTTCCAAGACATCTCAGATCGAGAAACGTGACCTCGCAGCATGGCCGGAGCTTACGGCCGAGGCTCTGGCATCCGGCGAATATACAAACGGAATTACCCAGTTTTATGATGATACGGTTCCTTTCCGCGATTTCTGGAAGAACCTGGGAACCCAGTTCATGAACCTGCTTTCACTCAACTCCGAAAACACGGCGGAGATCATCGGCAATATCAAGAAAGTCGATGAAAAGCCTGCGCCTACGGAAGCACCTGTGCAGGAAGCGGCGGCAGAAACAGAACCGGAGGTTACGGAAGCACCGAAGGCGGAAGTCAACAAGAACGTCGGTTATCAGGAGATCGAAGAAGGATCGGCCGAAAACGGCGTGCTGGTCGTGAAGGGAGAAGACGGCCACTGGAGAGCTCTGCAGTTCTTCGGAGGAAGCGACTGCGAAGTTTATATCACCAACGTGAATGCCATTCGTGCGGCGCTTCCCGAATCGGTCAAGGTCTACTCCATGCCGGTTCCGCTCTCCAGCGAATTCTATACGCCGAACGAGTATAAGGATTACACGGCAAGCCAGGAAGAGTGCCTGAATGACATTGTCCCGCGTCTGGACAGCACCATTACGACGGTACCGGTGATCGATGCACTCTGGCAGCACGTGAAAGAGGACATTTATCTCCGTACCGACCATCATATGCAGGCACTGGGAGCCTACTATGTTGCGGAACAGTTCGCAAAAGCGGCAGATGTTCCCTTCCCGGATCTGACCAACTATACGAAGGAGAGCAGAGTCGGGTACCTCGGGACCATGTATGCGGAAACCCAGAGTGCGAACCTGCTGAACGATCCGGATACCTTTACCTGGTATTATCCGAATGCTCTGAGCAAGGTGGATTATTACTCGCAGAGCTTTGAATACCAGTTCACGAGCGGCGTCTTCCAGGAGACGGACCTGGCCAATTCGTATATGATGTACCTGAATGGTGACGGGTATGTGACAAAGGTCAGAACGGAGTGCAAAAACGGAAGGAAGCTGCTGGTCATCAAGGACAGCTACGGAAATGCGGAGATTCCGTTCTTCACCTCTTCGTTTGAAGAGATCTACGTGATCGACATGCGTTACTTCGAGCGGAACCTGCCGAACTTCGTCGATGCGATGGGAATTACGGATGTGCTGATCACCTGTTCGATCTTCTCTGTAGCAGGAGAAAATGCGTATTCGCTGGAGTACCTCCTGACACAGGATATGACCTCGGTGATCATCGATGATGCGCCTTCTGCGAACGGCGGAGAAACGTCCGGCGGAGACGGCACCGGTTATGATACAGACACCGTCTATGACAATACATCAGGCTACGACGACACGGGCATCTATGACGAACAGGCACTTTATGACGATACGGGTGTTTACGACGAACAGGCACTTTACGATGAGATGCTGTACCAGGAGAACCCGGAAGTCGGCTATTGAGGAATGACAGATGAAAGAATTACAATATCCGTTTGATCCGGAATATCTGATCCGGAAAAAGAAATCCATACGAAGAAAGCTGACGGAAGACGGTTCAGCCCGTCTTCCGAAAAAGATCGCCGTTCTCGGCGGATCCACGACAGACGATATCCTGAAAATGCTGGAACTCTTCCTGCTGGATCAGGGAATCGAGCCGTCTTTTTATCAGTGTGAATATGCACAGTTTGAACAGGAAGCCCTCTTTCCCGGACAGGAGTTTCTGGAATTTGGCCCGGATCTGATCTATATCCATACCTCAAACAGAAACATCCGGCGCTATCCGGAAATGACGGACAGCAGGGAAGATGTGGAAGCCAAGCTTCAGGAAGAAGCCGCACGTTTCCGTTCGATCTGGGATCACCTGGCAGATACCTTTCACTGCCCGATCATCCAGAACAACATGGAGATGCCTTTTTACCGCATCCTCGGGAACCGTGACAGCAGCGACTTCCGCGGTCGTACCCGCTTCATTACCCGCCTGAATGAAGTATTCTATGCCTATGCAGACGAACATGAAAATTTCCGTATTCATGACCTGAATTATCTTTCTGCCGATTACGGTCTGAAGGAATGGTCGAATCCGTCTGTCTGGAATCTGTATAAGTACTGCCTGTCTTTCAAGGCGATCCCTCATCTGGCCTTTTCCGTTTCGAACATGATTAAGGCGATCTTCGGAAAGAACAAGAAGGCACTGGCACTGGATCTGGACAACACCCTCTGGGGCGGCGTTGTCGGAGACGACGGCGTTGACGGAATCGAGATCGGACAGGAAAACGGTACATCGCAGTCCTATCATGAGTTCCAGCAGTATCTGAAACAGGTCAAGGCGATCGGAATCCCGCTCACGGTCTGTTCCAAGAACGATGAAGAAAACGCGATGGAAGGCCTGCGGCATCCGGAAGGGCCTTTGAAGCCGGATGATTTCGCCGTTATCAAGGCAAACTGGAACAACAAGGACCGCAATATTGCGGAAATCGCAGGTGAACTGAATATTCTTCCGGAAGCGATCGTTTTTGTCGATGACAATCCGGCAGAACGGGCTATCGTGGAAGCACAGCTTCCCGGTGTCTGCGCACCCCTGATGGATGCAGTCGAAAATTATATCATCAACCTGGACCGCAGCGGTTTCTTTGAGATGGTGTCTCTGACGGAAGATGATCTGAAACGCAGTGACATG
>JABUSX010000423.1 GCA_021442545.1 Eubacterium sp.
CCGAATGCGTATGATGCAGCGGATCCTTATGCCGGATATGAAGATGACACATGGTACGAAGACCCGAACGCATACGGTACTACAGATCCTTATGCCGGATATGAAGATTATACCGGTTACGGGGACTATTCAGGATACTAAGCATATACAGGATAGAAGAATAAACCGTATAGGAAGGATTTCGGATCGGAAAACCGGAACTCGTGGCAGCCGTTATTATTTTCTCTTCAGCATTGATTACGAATAATTCTGACCGGAATGAAAGATATATTTAAAAGTAAAACCTGGATGCCGTTCCTGGCTCTGCTGTGCGCGGTATTATGGGCACTGGCCTATCCGCTGATCAAACTGGGATACAGTGAGATCGGAATCGGAGCGGATGACATCGGAAGCAAAATATTGTTCGCAGGTATACGTTTTACGCTGGCAGGAATACTGGTACTGCTCGTATTCCGTAAACAGATCGGTGCGTGCAGAAAACCGTTCAGCGTATGGACATGGCTGCTCCTTTATGCAGTTGTAAACATCACTCTGCATTATTTCTGCTCCTACGTCGGCCTCGGTTATGTTGAGGGGGCAAGAGGGTCGATTTTAAACGCCTCGGGAAGTTTCTTCCTCATCATTCTGTCCTGTATGATCCTGACAGATGACAGAATGTCCGTGAATAAAGTGATCGGCTGTGTGCTGGGCTTCGGAGGAATCATTTTTCTGAATATCGGTTCCGGCGGACAGATGTTCGGCAATATCACATTTCTGGGGGACGTAATGATGATCCTGAACGCACTGTGTTCGGCATTCGGGGGAATTATAGGAAAAATTCTTTCCCGGAAGATGACGATGACGATCGCAACCGGACTCAGCATGGTGATCGGCGGCGCTGTATTATGCGTGATCGGAATTGTAATGAAACCCGCAGGTGCATGGAATATTTCCGTATCAGGAGCGGCCATCCTGATCGCATTGACGCTTATATCCGCGATTGCTTTTGCCGTTTATAACGAACTCCTTGCCAATCATCCCATCAGCCGGGTAGCTATTTACAACGCATTGATCCCGGTTTTCGGCGTGGTTTTCTCGTGCATCATTCTGAAGGAAACATTTCATCAGAGGTATCTGCTCGCAGGGATTCTGGTTACGGCAGGCATCCTGTTTACAAACAGACAGGGGCGTAAACCGGACGCAGAGACGGTTACAGAAAAAAAGTAAGGGGATTATTGAAATCTGATTACAAAAAGATGTCAGGATGATCATTTTTTTACATGGAAAACCCCAAAACGTATGGAATAATTGTTGAATAATTTAAGAATTAAAAGTATTATAGTACTTGGTATAGCCTTACGTCGTAAATAAGGAGGAATTTATTTTGTTGGAGATCATGACAAATGAGGCTGAATCGTCGGCGAGAATCGTGGTCATCGGTGTCGGCGGTGCCGGAAATAATGCCGTTAACCGCATGGTCGAGGAGAAGATCAGCGGAGTTGAATTTGTAGGAATCAATACAGATAAACAGGCTCTGACCTTATGTAAAGCGCCTACCGTTATTCAGATCGGTGAAAAGGTGACGAAGGGTCTCGGAGCCGGTGCGAAGCCGGAAGTCGGACAGAAAGCAGCCGAAGAGAATATCGACGAGATCCGTCGTCTTCTGGAAGGTGCGGATATGGTCTTCATTACCTGCGGCATGGGCGGCGGAACCGGAACCGGTGCTGCTCCGATCGTGGCCGGCGTAGCCAAGGAACTGGGCTGCCTGACCGTTGGCGTCGTAACGAAGCCCTTCCGTTTTGAAGCCAGAACGCGTATGGAAAATGCGCTGACCGGTATTGAAAATCTGAAGAGCAACGTGGATACGCTCATCGTGATCCCGAATGACAAACTGCTCGAAATCGTTGACCGCCGTACGACTATGCCGGAAGCCCTGAAGAAGGCTGATGAGGTTCTTCAGGAAGCCGTACAGGGCATTACGGATCTGATCAACCTGCCGGCTCTGATCAATCTTGACTTTGCCGACGTGCAGACGGTTATGAAGGATAAGGGCGTTGCCCACATCGGTATCGGCGAGGCACGTGGGGATGATAAGGCACTCGAAGCCGTTCAGGCGGCTGTTTCCAGTCCGCTTCTGGAAACAACGATCGAGGGAGCAACCGATGTCATCATTAATGTCTCCGGCGATATCAGCCTGATGGATGCCAACGATGCGGCAACCTATGTACAGGATCTCGTAGGCGAAGATACCAATATCATCTTCGGTGCGCTCTATGATGAAACGGCTGCAGACTTCGTAAAGATCACGGTTATCGCAACGGGTCTTGACGATGCGACGACACGTCAGCCGAGTGTTGAAGGCACACGCCGCGCAGAAACAGAGAAGAAGCAGAATTCATTTGCAAATGCCGGTTACAACATGCCGGAATTCAAGCTTCCGAAGGCAGCCGTGATAACTCCGACTGTTCCGCGCACACCGAGAAAAGAGATTCAGCTTCCGGATTTCCTTAAGTAAGAAATAAGGAAACAGGATAGAGAATATTTAAGACATCGAAAAAAGAAAGAAGGTCTGCTTTTGCGAAGAAGCCTTCTTTCTTTTTTTGATTGTTTTGTCAGATGCAGAGATTTTGCTGCTTTAAAACAGGATGCGGCGGATCTTTTCTGCCGGCATTTCCTTTCCCGTCCACAGATGAAAAGCTTCGGAGCCCTGGAAGAGAAGCATATCCAGACCCGGGCAGATCGTACAGCCGGCTTCCTTTGCCATGGAAAGAAGACGGGTTTCCTTTGGGTGATAGATCACATCTGCCACGGTCAGTCCGGCGTGCAGCCATGAGGAACCGGGGATCAGGCAGGCCTCCGTATCCGGAGCCATGCCGACAGATGTGGCCTGGATCAGAACGGAAGAAGCTGAAACCGCCTGCCGGAGATCATTCTTATCCTGAAGATCGTGCAGAGACAGATGACAGCCTGTTTCCCGGGAAAGTGCCGAAGCGAGCCGCTCTGTCCTTTCAAAATAGCGGCTGGAAGAGCGAAGAAAGATCTTTATGGAAGCGGCTCCGTCGAGAGCTGCCTGTGCTGCGATGGCAGAGGCGGCGCCTCCTGAACCGAGAATCGTGATGTCCTGTCCGGAAACGGATGTGCCTCGTTCCGCAAGTGCCCGGATGAGTC
The DNA here is from genome assembly GCA_021442545.1 of Eubacterium sp. GTDB lineage: Bacteria > Bacillota > Clostridia > Lachnospirales > Lachnospiraceae > Bilifractor. Next base: position 3,148 of record JABUSX010000423.1, read on the forward strand.
CGGCCCCGTCCGTGTTATACCCCGTCAAAGTTCCGTTCCGGTTGACGACCGTATTGACGGCTCCTGTCAGACGGGCAGAAGGAGAAAGTTCATCCAGAAGAGGGATGACGGCATTTTTGTCCGGCATAGTCAGATTGAACCCTTTTACACCGCATCGCACAAGCCCCTTTACGGCATCCGGCAGAGCCGCCTCATCAACATCGAAGCAAAGATAAACTGCATCAATCCCCAGCAGCCGGAAAGACTCATTGTGCATTCGGGGCGATAAACTATGCCGTACGGGGCTTCCCAGCAGACAAAAGAGATCGGTCGTGCCGGAAATGCGGAAACGGTCATCCATACCGGATCCGGACGGCGTCGGGATATTTTTTTCTTTGTTCATACATTTTTCCTCCCGGAAATATCGTTTCCTGCCTGGATAGTGCTTTCTCTGAGAACTGCACATACATGCTTTCGAGCAGGAAAAAG
>JABUSX010000410.1 GCA_021442545.1 Eubacterium sp.
GTGGGCTACGGGAAAACCGAGATCGCGATCCGTGCCGCCTTCAAGGCCGTGCAGGAAAATAAACAGGTGATCTTTCTCTGTCCGACGACGATCCTGGCACAGCAGCATTACAATACCTTTGTGCAGCGGCTGAAGGATTTTCCGGTGCGGATCGATATGCTCAGCCGTTTCCGCACGGCTGCACAGCAGAAAAAGACCATAGAAGACACACGCAGGGGTTTTGTGGACATTCTGATCGGAACACACCGGGTGCTTTCGGCAGATGTTGTCTGCAAAGATCTGGGTCTGCTGGTCATCGATGAGGAGCAGCGCTTCGGTGTTGCCCATAAAGAAAAGATCAAACAGAAACGGGAGCAGGTGGATGTGCTGACGCTTTCGGCGACGCCGATCCCGCGCACGCTCCATATGAGCCTGATCGGGATCCGCGACATGAGTGTTCTTGAGGAGCCGCCTCTCGACCGCATGCCTATCCAGACCTATGTCATGGAATATGACGAAGAACTGGTGCGGGAAGCGATCAGCCGAGAGCTGGCCCGGGAAGGGCAGGTCTATGTCGTTTACAACCGGGTCCACGGGATTGCCGACATGGCGAGACGGGTCAGTGAACTGGTTCCCGAAGCACAGGTGGCCTTTGCGCACGGGCAGATGAACGAGCGGGAACTGGAACAGGTCATGTATGATTTCGTTTCCGGAAACATCGACGTGCTGGTTTCGACCACGATCATCGAAACGGGAATGGATATTTCAAACGTCAATACGCTGATCATCTGCGATGCAGACCGTCTCGGCCTTTCGCAGCTGTATCAGCTCCGCGGCCGTGTGGGGCGGAGCAACCGGAATGCCTATGCCTTTCTGATGTACCGCAGAAACCGCGTTCTGAAGGAGGAAGCCGAAAAACGCCTGCAGGCGATCCGGGAATTTACCGATCTCGGAAGCGGTATCCGGATTGCCATGCGGGATCTGGAGATCCGCGGAGCCGGTAATCTTCTCGGTGCCGAACAGCACGGGCATATGGAAGCCGTCGGCTATGATCTGTACTGCAAAATGCTTCACGAGGCCGTGCGGGAGGCAAAGGGAGAAAAACCGAAGGAAGATTTTGAAACGGTGATCGACCTGAACGTCAGCGCCTTCATTCCGCCGGAGTATATTCCGGACGAAAAACAGAAACTGGATATGTACAAGCGTATTTCCGGGATCCTGAATGAAGAAGAAAGCGAAGATATTCTGGACGAACTGGTCGACCGTTTCGGGGATCCCCCGCGGAGCGTGCGCAGCCTTGTAACGATTTCTCTGATCAAAGCCCGGATGCATACGGCCTGGATCGAAGAGATCCGGCAGGAAGGGGATGAGGTGCGCCTGATCTACTATGCGCAGGCCGAAATCGATCCCTCGGGAATTCCGGCGCTGCTGGAATCGGAGACCTGGCGGAATCAGCTCTTTTTCCGCGCGATGCCGGTGCCGCAGCTGACGCTGCGGATCAGTGCAAAGCAGAAACGACAGGAGGAACTGCTGCGGAGGCTGAAGCAGCTGGCGGAGGAACTGCAGGAACTGAGGCTGTGAAACAAAGCAGAGGCAGAACGGTTTCTGACCCGGAAGACATCGGAAGAACTGCAGGGACTGAGACTGTGAATCGGCCGGCGGAGGAGCTGAGGCTGTGAAACAAAGCAGAGGCAGAACGGTTTCAGATCCGGAATCAGCCGGCGGAGAAACTGCGAAAATGAAAGCCCTGAGGCAGAAACAGATTTGACGGTATTTTTATTAGAGGCTATAATCGATAAGTTGAGGAATCGTGTAGGTTTTTGTTTTTCCGGTACGCGCTGTGTATCGGAAAAGCGGACTGGAGATAGAGAATACGGAGGAAAAAGAATTATGAAAAACTGGAAAAAACCGGCTCTTGGCCTGATTCTTGCAGCAGGGCTGCTTGCCGGGTGCGGCAAGCCGGCGGCAGACGGCGCATCAACGGCTGTGACAGTGAACGAGGAAAACGTATGCTGCGGAACGGCTGAATTTCTGCTGCGTTACCAGCAGGCGGAAACGTATTCCATGATGCAGGCCTACGGCATGGCATCGGATGCTTCTGCGTTCTGGAACACGGAAACGGCCGAGGATGAAAGCGGAAAAACGCAGACTTACGGCGAATATCTGAAGACGACGGTCGAGGATCTCATCGTTGAAGGCGTGCTTCTGAGACAGCATGCGGATGAATACGGCGTAACATTTCCGAAGGAACTGGAAGAAGACCTGAATGCAGCCGTCAGCGAACTGGCTTCCGTGAATAAGGAAGCACTGGCGAAGATCGGCACGACAGAGGACAATATCCGGGAAGCTATGATGCTGACGGTTTATCCGACGCTGATGCGCGAGGCGGTCACGGCAGATGTGGATACGGAAGTATCCGACGAAGAAGCTGCGCAGAGCACGATCACCTATGCCCGTCTGCAGATTCCGGAAGTAACAGACGATACAGAAGAGGCTGCGGATGAGACAGCTTCCTCATCTGAAGAAGAGGTCACAAATATCGCAGAAAAAGCAAAAGCGGATATGGAAGCCTTCCTTGCTGCTGTGAAAGCCTCAGACGATCCGGCCACTGTGGATTTCAACGAGATCAAAAATGAGATCAACGAGGATATTTTCGTATTTGATTATTCTTACGGAAAAGAAGGCTCCGTTCTTCCGCAGGAAGTTATGGATGCTGCCGCCACGCTTTCCGACGGCCAGGTATATGACAAACTGATCACGACCTCCGACGGTTATTACTATGTGATCCGCATGGATGCCGTCTTTGACCGGGAAGAAACGGATGCGGAAAAGGAAGCGATCGTGGCAAGCCGCCGGAGCGAGGCGTACAACGAAAAGATCGACGAGTGGAAGAACGCAGCCAAGATCACCTGGACGGACGCATGGAAGAACATTAAGGTCACGGACAGCGACAGATGGGTCGCCATACAGACGACCACAGCAGAGGACGAAACGGTTTCCGTTTCTTCCGCAGCTGAAGAAATCGCATCTTCTGCAGCAGAATAAGAAGCAGAGTCCGGAACTTCAGGGGCAGAAACAGAAACCGCGGGACCTTCCGCAGAAATACAGGTTTCTACGGAGTAATGTATGCATAACGAATTATTCAGTATCGGACCTCTGCATTTTCATATGTATGGTCTGATGACGGCGGTCGGCATCATCTGTGCGTATCTCGTACTGGTGTTCCGGTCCGGAAAAGCGAAAAGAAAAGGATTTCATCAGGAAGATATCATCAAGCTGATCATCTTCTGTCTGGTCTTCGGATATCTCGGATCCAAGATCCTTTATTTGCTGACGATTCTTCCGCAGATTATTGAGGATCCGTCGCTGATCCTGCGGTCCATTACGGATGGCTGGGTCATCTTCGGCGGGATTCTCGGAGGAATGTTCGGCGGATGGCTCTTCTGTAAGCTGAGCCATCGGGATGCCGGGGTCTATTTCGATATGGCTTTTCCGTCTGTTGCGCTGGCGCAGGGATTCGGACGCCTCGGCTGCTTTTTCGCCGGCTGCTGTTACGGTATGCCGACGACGGGACCGATTGCGATCGTCTTTAAAAATTCCGATTATGCGCCGAATAATGTGCCGCTTGTGCCGAC
>JABUSX010000212.1 GCA_021442545.1 Eubacterium sp.
GTCAAAAACTTCCAGATAATTGTCAAGATATCGCTGATTTTCAGCGAGAAGGCATCTCACGTCATCGGCATCAGCCCCGATCTGAAAAAACTGTATGAAGAAGATGAGGAGATCCGGCGTCTTCTGGACCTTTCGAAGCGTCTGGAGGGGCTGCCCCGGCATGCCTCGAAGCATGCGGCAGGCGTGGTGATCGCCGCAAGGCCGGTCGATGAGATCGTGCCGGTCACCCTCGCGGCAGACGGGGGCGTAACGACGCAGTATACGATGAATACGCTCGAAGAACTCGGGCTTCTGAAAATGGATTTCCTCGGCCTGCGCAACCTTTCCGTAATTCTGAACACACAGAAGCAGATCGAAAGGAAAACGGGGAAACCGCTGGATCTCATGAAGATCGACTATGATGACAAGGGCGTTCTTTCCATGATCGGAGCCGCCAGAACAGAAGGCGTCTTCCAGATGGAATCGCCGGGCATGAAGAGCTTCCTGAAGGAGCTGAAACCTTCTTCTCTCGAAGATGTGATTGCCGGCATTGCCCTGTACCGTCCGGGCCCGATGGATTTTATTCCCCAGTACATCAGGGGAAAGATGAATCCCGAAAAGGTGGTATACGACTGCCCGCAGCTCGAACCGATCCTGCGTTCCACCTATGGCTGCATCGTTTACCAGGAACAGGTCATGCAGATCGTCCGGGACCTGGCCGGCTATACCTACGGAGGCAGTGATGTGCTCCGCCGCGCCATGTCCAAGAAAAAAGCGGCCGTGATGCAGGAAGAGCGAAAGAATTTTGTTTACGGAAACGAAAGCAAGGGCATACCGGGCTGTGTGAAGAACGGCATTTCCGAACGGGTTGCCAACCGCATCTACGATGAAATGCTGGACTTCGCAAACTATGCATTCAACAAGTCCCATGCAGCGGCCTATGCCATCGTGACCTTCCAGACGGCCTGGCTGAAGTATTATTATCCTGTGGAATTCATGGCTGCTCTGATGACGTCGGTTATGGACACCGCGGGAAAAACCGCGGAATATGTGCTCAGCTGCAAGGAGATGGGGATCGGGATCCTGCCTCCGGACATCAACAAAAGCGAAAGCGTTTTTGTGGAAGAAGATGGGAAGATCCGTTTTGCGCTGGCGGCCATCCGCGGCGGAGGCATTGCGGCCATGGAAGCGATCACGGCAGAACGGGATCAGAACGGACCTTATAAGAGCCTCAGAGATTTCTGTGAACGAAATTCCGGAAAGGAAGGAAACCGCCGTATCCTTGAAAGCCTGATCAAGGCCGGTGCCTTTGATTCTCTCGGAGGGAACCGGAGGCAGTTCATGCAGGTCTGCGACATGGTGCTCGACGAGGCAAACCGGAAAAAGAAAAACAGTATGACCGGTCAGATGAGCCTCTTTGATTTTATGAATGAGGAAGAAAGACAGCAGTACGATATCGCACTTCCGGATGTGCCGGAATTTGAAAAAGAAGAACTGCTTGAATACGAAAAAGAAGTGACCGGGATCTATATCAGCGGTCATCCGCTTGATGATTATGAGGCGGTCTGGAGGAAACATATCTCGGCGGTCACATCGGATTTTCTTCCGGATGAGGAGACGGGACTTCCGCGTGTGAAGGACGGAAACCGCGAGATCATCGGCGGCATGATCCTGGATAAAACAGAACGTTACACAAGGAACAACCAGCAGATGGCGATCCTGACGGTCGAGGATCTGCTCGGAACCGTGGAAGTGGTCGCCTTTCCGAAAGTGTATGAACAATACGGGGCCATACTGAAAGAGGACGGAAAGGTAATTCTGGAAGGAAGAGTATCTCTGGAGGAGGAGCGGCCGAGCAAGCTGATCCTGGAAAAGGCTGCGGCTTTTCAGGAGCTTCCGAAAGACATCTGGCTGCAGTTTGCGGATAAATCCTCTTTCGAAAAGGCGGAAGAGGAACTCCGGCAGATCATCCGGGCCTTTCCCGGAAATGATCACCTGATCATATATCTTAAGAACGAACGGCAGATGAAAAAGATGCAGAATGCCGTTGCCTACTCGGCGCAGTCCGTCAGGGAACGGCTGGAGGAACTCTGCGGGGCGGAGAATATCCGTCTGCGCGGGTGACCGGAATACTGTAACAGAACCGGGACAGACACGGGCAGAAAAGACGGGACGGAGGAAACGGACATTTGCCCGTTTGGCTGTTGTACAGATGAAAGATTGTATAGAGAAAGGCCTGCGTTTTTTGGACAGCGGTATTATTGAAATGCAGCCGTAAATAGCATAAAATAATGCGGAAAGCATAAAACTGTCCGTTATATGGAAAAGGATGCCGGCCGGTGCCGGCCGGGAACGATACAGCATTTACCTGACAGCAGAAAGATTGAGGTATAAGCGATGGAAAACAGCAAGGTCAAAACGATCGGTATTCTGACGAGCGGAGGCGATGCCCCCGGTATGAATGCGGCGATCCGTGCGGCAACAAGGCGTGCGATCGGCAAAGGCATTAAGGTAAAGGGAATTCTGAAAGGTTATGACGGTCTTATTCATAACGAGATCCGGGATCTGAACGGCCGTGATGTTTCCGAAATCGTCCGCAGAGGGGGCACGATCCTCTATTCGGCACGGTGCATGGACATGCATACCGAAGAAGGTCTGGAACGTGCGGTAAAAACCTGCAGGGATAACGGGATCGACGGTCTGGTCTGCATAGGCGGTGACGGTACCTTCCGCGGAGCGATTGCGCTTTCCCGCCGGGGCATCAATACGATCGGCGTTCCGGGAACGATCGATCTGGACATTGCCTGTACCGAATACACGATCGGTTTCGATTCGGCCTGCAATACGGCAATGGAAGCGATCGATAAAGTTCTTGATACATCCACTTCCCATGAACGGATCAGTATCATTGAGGTTATGGGAAGAAATGCCGGTTATATCGCGCTTTGGTGCGGCATTGCCGTAGGCGCCGAGGATATCCTGCTTCCGGAAATCTATGATTACGATGAGGAACAGATCATCGATCATATTATTACGACACGGAAAAAAGGAAAACGTCATCACATCATCATCAATGCAGAAGGCATCGGCCACTCTCAGGCGATGGCCAAGCGTATCGAGGCGGCAACCGGTATCAACGCCCGCGCGACAATCCTCGGACATATGCAGCGCGGAGGAAGCCCGACCTGCCGTGACAGAATGTATGCGACCGTCATGGGTGCAATGGCTGTTGATCTCCTTGCGGAAGGAAAGAGCAGCCGGGTCGTTGCCTACAGGGATAATGATTTCGTGGATCTGGACTTTGAAGAAGCGCTGAAGATGACCAGAAATCTTTCCGAGTACGAAGTGGATCTCGCCAAAGCGCTTTCCTACAACATTTCCGGAGACTGAAAATGATCACAAGCCCGGACAATCCCCGGATCCGTCAGGTGATCCGGCTGAACAGAAAAGCAAAGGAAAGACGCCTTCGGAAATGCTTTGCCGCGGAAGGAAAAAAGCTGTTTCTTGAAACGCCGCAGGAACTGCG
>JABUSX010000270.1 GCA_021442545.1 Eubacterium sp.
TTTTTCCTTCGCACGCGTCATTGCGACATAAAGGACCCGCAGTTCCTCTGCAAGCATATCCCTGCGGACCGCATCACGGACGGCCACACGGATCAGCGTATTCTGATGCTTCCGGTTTTCCTTCGGATAGATGGCGGACATACCCAGCCCGACGGAAGCATGCATGATGATATTTCCGGATTCATCCTGGCGGTTGAAACGGTTTCCGATCCCGGCCAGGATCACGACCGGGAATTCCAGACCCTTGCTCTTGTGGATCGTCATGATGCGGACGATGTTTTCTTCTTCTCCGTAGAGGTTCACTTCCCCGAAATCCACATTGCTGTATTCGAGATCTTCCACATAGCGGATGAAGGAAAAGAGGCCGTGAAATCCCGTTTTTTCATACGAAACGGCTCGTTCGATCAGCATGTCCAGATTGGCACGCCGCTGTGCACCTGCCGGCATCGCGGCGGCATATTCCCCGTATCCGGTCTCCTCGAGGATCTGCGTGATCAGAATATGGATCGGAGTATGCGGAATCCGTTTCCGGAAGGACAAAAGGAGCTCCAGAAACACGGCAATTTTATTTCTGAGGGAATTCTCATTCCTTTCTTCAGGCAGGCAATCCTCTTTACATTCTTTCCGAACATAGCTGCACAGAGAGTCATAAGATCCTTCAGATATTTCCGTGTACGGACTCTCATCCTCACAGTTCTGACGATTTCCTTCATCCGGTTCTTCCTGTATAAAGCTGCACAGGGCGTCATAAAGGCTCCCCTGCTTTCCGGCGATCCGGATCTGCGCCAGTTCTGCGTCGCTCAGCCCCACGACCGGGGAACGCAGCACGGCGGCCAGCGGAATATCCTGAAGAGGATTATCGCAGATCCGCAGAATGTTCAGAACGGTCATGACTTCAACCGTCAGAAAATAACCCCTTCCCGAAACGGCATAAGCAGGAATGCCTTCTTCCTGCAGTTCATGAACGAAGATGTCGCCCTTTGAAGCGCCGGCACGCATCAGGATCACGCAGTCGCGCCACATCACGGGCCGCCAGGCTTCCTTCTTCGCATCCCAGACCCGGCCGTTCCGCACGATGTTCTTGATTTCCCTGGCCGCTGCACGCGCTTCGATCTCCGTCCGGATATCCTCGGCCGATTCCGCAAACAGTGCATCATCTTTGTCGATCACAAGCAGTTCGGTTTCCGGAAGATCTTTCTGCGGCAGATCCGGATACGACGCACCTGCATGCAGTGCCGCCGCGTCGTCGTAGTTTATTCCTCCGAGCTCCTCGATCATCAGCCTTGAGAAAACGGCATTCACGCCATCCAGCACGCCGGGGCGGCTTCGGAAATTCTTATGAAGGTCAATTCGGACGGGCGTATGATCCTTCTGATTTTCCGGAAAGTTTTCAATACCGGCGGTTCCCTGTATGCGGATTTCCTCCCGGCTGTTCTCTGAGGCCGGTTCCGGGGCAGCTGTTTTTTGTTCTCCGAAAGAAACAAGAGGAAGATAGGTCCGGCTTTTTTCCACGAACATATCCGGACGTGCCTGGCGGAATCCGTAGATCGACTGCTTGACATCCCCGACCATGAAGCGGTTCTGCCTTCCGGGTTCTGTCCGTGAAACGGAGGAAAGCAGTGCTTCCTGCAGGTAGTTGCTGTCCTGGTATTCGTCGATCATGACTTCTTCGAAGCGGCCGGCCAGCTCTATTGCCGCCTCGGTGGGCTTCCGGCTTCCGTCTTCCTGCTTTTCGGTCAGAACCTGCAGGGCGAGATGTTCCAGGTCGGAAAAATCCACCAGGTTTTTCTTTCTCTTCGCCTCCGTAAACGCCCTGTCGAAGCGTCTCACGAGACGGATACATTCCGCCGCATGCGGCCGCATCCCCTTCAGTTCTTTCAGAACTTCTTCAAGTGTCAGAGGAAACACCGACTCCTTCAGATCGGCCACGGACTTTTTAACGGCGTTTCGGCGTGCCTGGATCCGTTTCCGCAGATCCGGATCTTCCCCCTCCTTCACACGCGCACCTGAAAGCCTGCCGAATCCGGAAACGGAAATCCTTTCCTGCTTACCGCGGAAAGATTCTGCGGCACAGATGCTCTCCAGATAAGCAGCCTCGCTCCGCAGCGACGGCAGATAGACCTGCGGTGCCTCTGCATGCTCTTCCGTAAACCGGACCATTTCCTGCATGTCGGCCCGAAGGCTTTCCAGAAGATGATCCGCTTCCTCAAGAACCTGCCGCATCCAGGGAAGCTGTTCGAGTTCCTCCGTCGTTTCCGCTTCATAGGCCTTCAGACAACGCTCCAGCCACTCATCCGGATCCGGATCGGCCGAGGCAAAGGTGTGGATCCGCAGGATCAGTTCCGCAGCCGCGGCATCGTTTTTCAGACCGCCGTAGGTCTTCATGAAAGCCCTGAAGGCTGCGCCGCCGCATTCCTGCCGGTCAGCTTCTCTCTCTTCCGAAAATACTGTCCCGTACATCTCCGTTTTCGGCTCAGAAGAAGAATTTCCGGATATTTCACTGTTCTGTCCGCCTGAAACCTTTCCGCTCGCTTCCGCTTCCTGCTCAGCCGCCGCAACATACTCTTCCTCAAGCAGGTCATCCAGAACTTTCGTCCGGACGATCTTCAGTTCTTCCTCCTCTGCGATCCGGTAGCCGGGATCCAGCCCGATCCGGTGGAAATAATTCTGGAGCACGAAGGTACAGAAACCGTCGATCGTACTGATCTGTGCGTGATCAAGAAGTACTCCCTGCCGCTGAAGGTGCGTGTTCCCGGGATCCTCCTCGAGACGTTTTTCCAGTTCACGCCCGATGCGGTCCTTCATTTCGCCGGCCGCAGCCCGCGTAAAGGTCACGACAAGAAGCCGGTCGATATCGATCGGGTGCACGGGATCCGTGATCCTTGAAAGGATCCGCTCCACAAGGACGGCTGTCTTCCCGGACCCGGCCGCAGCCGAGACCAGCAGATTCCGGTTCCGCAGGCTGATCACCTGCTGCTGTTCTTCTGTCCACTTCACTGCCATATATATGTTTTCCGATCCTGTTTTTTCTCTGACTCCCGGCTTTTCTTCTGAATCTTTTCCGGTTTTCTGAATCTTACCTGCTCTGCTGAAATTATCTGATCGTCTGAATTTTTCTTCTGTTCCGTATCTATTCTTCTCTTTCCTATTTGCCCGATTCTTCCGCGTCCGGCTTTTTTTCGGGATTTTTCTTTTTTTCCGAATCAGATCTGCTCTTCTTTATTCTCCCTGTCCGAAAGCCTCTCCTGCATCTCTCTGAATACGGCTGTTTCGTCCTGCTTATACAGGAGTCTGGCAGTGCATCCCGGAAGGCGTCCGTCGAAGCAGCAGACTCCGTAATAGGAACACCAGGTGCAGGCATTTTCCTTTCCGTATACGTAGGGTTCGGCCGCCGTTTCCCCGTCCATCATGCGCTTTCCGAGTTCGGCCGCCTTCCATCCGGCGTAACGCTGCATCAGGCGGAAGCCTTCACCGTCCGCCACCTTGGAATGGACGGAAAAGCTTC
>JABUSX010000315.1 GCA_021442545.1 Eubacterium sp.
CGGAGCCATTGTGCGGTCTGCGGCCATCCTCTGAAGGCAGCGGATCTGATCCCGATCGTGAGCTATCTTGTTCTGAAGGGGAAATGCAGGTACTGCGGAGATAAGATCTCACCTCGTTACATGCTTTCCGAACTTTTGCTGGCGGGTCTTTATCTGGTGATGATTCTGCGGTTCGGCCTGACCTTTGAGGCTCTGCGGGCGATCGTGCTGGTGTCGGTGCTCTTTACGCTTTCACTCGTGGATCTGGAGATTTATGAGATTCCGAATGGGTTTATTTTATTCGGGATCATCTGGTGGGCGGTCTGCCTGCCGCTTATGGGGGAACCGATCCCTGATCAGCTGGTGAAAGGCCTGATCGGCGGAGGAGTAATCGCGGGAGCCGTACTGCTGGTTTCGCTGATCTTCGATAAGCTCCTCGGGAAAGAAAGCATGGGCGGCGGCGACATCAAGCTGTTTTTCATGACGGGTCTTTACCTGGGAATCGGAGTTTCTTTGTTTAATCTGATTTTGTCCTGCATTCTGGGGCTGGTATTTGTGGCTGTTCTGAAGTCGAAAAAGATCCCGTTCGGGCCGGCGATTTCCGCGGGTACAGTGATCAGCCTGCTGGTCGGCGGAGGGTTCATGAACTGGTATACGGGATTGTTGGGAATAACTTGAAAGATTACATGGTGTTCTGACACTTTACGTTTTATAATGGGAAAAAAGTGTGCCGGATGTACAGGTTGGAAAAGCAGGCCGGATACGGCGGGCAGTTCCGGGCGGTTTTAGTTTATCGAAAGTTGAGGTCAGAGAATTGGCACGGGTACGAAAAATTATTGGTCTGGATATCGGAAATTACCGGCTTAAGGCGGCTGTCTGTTCAAACGGGCGGCTTGAGGAGATGCTGACGGAGACCATGCCGGACAACCTTGTAAAGGAAAACCGGATCGTAAGTTACGAAGCGATGGCTGATTTTATCCGTTCTGTGCTGAAGGAGCATAAGATTTCCGTTAAACATGCGGCAATCTGCTTGCCGTCAGAAGCGGTCTATACGCGCAGCGACGTGACGCTGCCGGTCATGACAACGGACCAGCTGAAGGTGAATCTGCCGTATGAGTTCCACGATTATATTACAGAGGGCATGGAACAGTATGTATATGATTATGCCGTGCTGGATATGCGTGAGAATGAGATGGAGCTTCTGGCTGTTGCGGCGCAGAAGGAAATGATACTGAAACTGCAGGATATGTGCCTGAGAGCAGGCCTGAAGCCTTACCTGATCGCACCTGAGTTTATGGCGTTCCGTAATCTGATTCTGGAAGAAGAGCGACGGAGAGGGATCGAGCATGGTTCGAGAGATTATGCGATCCTGGATATCGGTGACCTGTCGATTAAAATTCATTTTTTCACCAAGGGTGAGTATGAGGTTACGCGTGCTCTGGATTACGGATGCCGCACTTTTGCGCAGGCGTGTGCGGAAGAGGCGGGGCAGGATGTTCATATCACCCGTCTGAATATTGAAGCGAGGCGTATGGACGCAGTCTCGGAAGAAGTGCTGGGAGATTATTACGGGCAGATCGCAGTCCAGATCATGCGTGTTCTGAATTTCTACAACTTTAATAATCCGCACGGGGGACTGGATATGTTGTATTTCTGCGGGGGCGGTTCGATGATTCCGGAACTGATGGCGGAGATACAGGAGATGACGGGATTAGAGCAGAAAAGTCTTGTGAATATTATGGCAGATTCGCAGATTCCGGATGATAAGATCATTCTGAGTCCGCAGGCCTGCGGTATTGCTTTGGTACAGGAGGGATAGATCGTGGCATTATTTAATAAACCTTCTGATAATGAGAAACCGGGAAATGCGAATGAACCTGCTTCTTCTGAAAAGAAGAAGGGGAATTTTCTGACGCGGCCGATCGGGAAGAAAGCGGCGGATTCTTCCGGAGAAAAGAAAGGGAACTTTCTGACGAGACCGATCGGAAAGAAAGCGGCGGATTCTTCCGGAGAAAAGAAAGGAAACTTTCCGACGCAGCCGGCCGGGAAGAAGGCGGCGGATGTTTCTGTGAAGAAGAAAGGGAACTTTCTGACACAGCCGGTCGGTAAAAAGGCACTTCCGGGCAAGACGTATATCAATCTGGTTCAGATCGAGAATAACAGGGAAAAGAATCTGGCTGCGATCGCAGGTTTTATCATTTTCCTTGTTCTGCTGTTTTTCTTTACGAAGTTCTGTGTGATCGATCTGCTGAAGCAGGCGGATGACGCGGAGAGTAGGTATAATCAGATGAGCACCCAGCTGGCGGAGCTGACGATCGAGAATGCGGTTTATGAGGAGGTCGAGGAGGAGTTTTCTCATTTCGGCACGGCTTCGCTGAGCCTGGAGGAGCTTGCGCTTCAGAACCGCAAGGCGATGCTGGATGTGATCGATGATAAGGTGAGAGTTGCGGGTGTGAGCTCGCTGAGTATTCAGGGAAATTCGGTGACATTGACGATCAAGAGTATTTCTCTGGCAGATATTGCGACGGTTGTCGGTGATCTGGAGAGCAGCGATCTGGTTTCGTTTGTGAAGGTTTCCACGGCGGGTAAGCAGAATAAGAAGAATAACAACGATGAGGATTCGAAGCTGGAGATCGTGGATGCGGAACTGGTTGTTTCTTTTGTGGATCAGATTTCGTCGACGGCTGCGTCTGCGTCTGAGTCTGTTGGTTCCGGCGTGATGATCAGCGGAACGGAGGTGACCGGGAAATGAAGCTGAGTCGTGAGTTTACCAAAAAGGAAATGGTTTTGCTTATTATCCTGGCGGCGCTTCTTCTGGGGCTGGTCTACTGGCGTTTTGTGTATGTTCCCACACAGGATAAGATAAAGGCCTATGATACGTCGGAGCTGGAGATTCTTTATCAGGCTGAGGAGGTGCGTGCCCTGAAGATTCAGAGCATGCGGGATCAGATGGAAGAGGAGGCTGAGTCGGGCCGTGGTTTGATTCAGCCATACAGCAATCAGAAGAATGAGCTGAATACGTTGAATCAGATTTTCTCTTCTGCGGATGAGTTTAAGATTTCGTTTAAAACGCCGGTGGCGGAGGGGGATCTTGTCAGGCGCAGCGTGGAGATTGTGTTTACGGCGAAGAGTTACGAGGATGCTGAGAAGATCGTGAGTGATCTGGATTCGTGTGATTCGCTGTGTCTGATCAGTGACCTGAAGATGAAGGCGGAGGATAACGGCGATGTAGCGTCGGGCCGTATTCAGGGGAGCCTGACGGTGACGTTTTATGAGACTCTTTACGGGGCGAATACGACGGAGGGTCTTGAGATTGCGAAGCCGAGTGAGGCGGAGATTGAGGCTTTGAGGGCTCAGGCCGGGCTCACGGAGTAGGATAGTTTCCGAATATATATTTTTGCGCGTTTCCTGTTTCTTTCGAGAAGAGGAGACGCGCTTTTTTCTGCAAATGAATGGGAGGATCTTCGGGCGAATACATGCGGGCTGATGCGCCGTATTCTTGCGCGATAAGACCGCCG
>JABUSX010000384.1 GCA_021442545.1 Eubacterium sp.
TAGTAATAGCTTCTTGACATCGTAAAGACGAGTTTCTTATCGGGGATACCGGGCATGATGATCCGGACATCAACGCCTCTCTGTGCGGCACGAACCAGAGCGTCCTGAATGCTGTCGCTGAGGATCAGGTAAGGCGTATAGAACCAGGCGTATTTTGTGGCATTGCCGAGCATCTCAAGGATGAAGTTATTGGATACGGGCTCCGTATACGCCGGAGAATCATAATAGGAAAGCACATAACCGTTCTGTTTAACGGGAGTTTTCGGACAGGTGTCAAGAACGCTGGCCGGAATCTGATCCTTAGAATATGCATTCCAGAACTGCATGAACATGTGGAGATAATTCTTCACAGCCGGACCGGTGATCTTGAATCCGATATCTTTCCAGTGGCCGTGCGGATGCGTTACATTGATGTATTCATCGGAAAGGTTGTTTCCGCCTGAGAATGCAGTCTTGCCGTCGATGATCATCATCTTCCGGTGTGTTCTGTTATTGATGGAGCCGGTGAGGAAACGAATCCTGTTGAAGGCAAAATACTTCATGCCCATTGCATCCAGCTTCTTTGTGTCGCTGGTAGAGAAGGTGCCGAGAGAACCCAGGTCATCGTAGATAAAGCGGACATCTACGCCGGCCTTGATCTTTTCAGCCATAATGTCGCACATGGCTCCCCACATCTTTCCGTCCATAACGATAAAGAACTCAAGGTAAATGAATTTTTCGGCTTTTTTCATTTCCTCAAGCATGGCTTCCCAGAAAACTTCGCCGAGAGGATAGTACTGAACGTCTTCACAGACTTCGGTCGGGAAATCGGCCCGCTTTTCCACATAGTTGAGGCTGGATTTCAGACGCTCATCATACGGGGTCTTGCAGGGAATCTCAGGAAGTTTCTTTTTGGGAAGAGCCGGAAGTTTGCTCTTGGCATTAAGAATGTTTTCCATAATCTTTTTGACTGTGGAACGGTTGCCGAAGCACAGATAGCAGATCGTGCCCGGGATCGGAAGAACGGCCACGAATATGAGCCAGATGATCTTGTAGCTTCCCTCCATTCTGCGCGTAGCAATAAACAGCACGATAAAGATGGTAAAGATCATCAGTATGACCGTGATGATCGGGGCGATGGGCTCCAGTAATGTGAAGATCAGTACGATAATTGCGACCTGTATCAGCACAAATGGCAGCATTGTGAGAACACGTCTGAAAGCTTTCATGAAAAAATCTCCTCTCCTGTTAAATATGAAATGTTGCTGCATGCGGATCACCGGTCAGCCGGAATGATGCCGAATGCGATTCTGCGGGGCACGATCTGACAAAAAAATAACCGATCCGTCACATCCCGCCCAGACTACTGCAGAGATGATAGCATATTTCGTTGGGAATGTCGATAAAAAACGAGATATAGTGTATGATACAGAAAAAACACGGGAAGAGTCTGCATAATGCTGTCCGGCCGGTTTCGGAACAGGCTGAGATCCGGCTTTTTTATGGAGTTATGCGGAAACAGGGGGGATGATCATGTATCCGGATTTTCATATTCACACCGGGTTTTCGGATGACAGTACCGAAAAACCCGAAAACACAATTGAGAGCGCTGTCCGAATGGGCATGCCGGCAGTCTGCATTACCGACCATCTGGATATGAATACGCCGGACGGTTCGTTTGCCTTCGATCAGGATGTATATTTTAAAGAGCTTACCTTATTAAAGGAAAAGTATGCGGACAGGATCGAGGTCTGCATCGGGGTGGAACTGGGGTTCGGACTGGAAAATTCAGCTTCTGCAGATCCTTCTTTATACCTGCAGGGAAGACCCTATGAGCATGTGATCGGCTCGATGCATTATGTTGAGAGAGCAGACCCTTACCTTCGTGAACAGGTGCCCCTTTCGGATGAAGAAATGTACAGGCAGTACTTTGAAGATCTGCTCTGCATGATACGGGACAGCGATGCGTTTCAGACGGTCGGTCATCTGGATTATATCGCGCGGTATGGCTATGACGGCGGAAAGGGATGCACCTATGCGGCGTACAGAGAACTTCTGGATGCCATTCTGGAGGAGATCATACGCCGCGGACTGATTCTGGAAATCAACACAGCCGGCTTCCGGAAGCCCTCGGCAAGGCCGAATCCTTCCGCGGAGATTCTGGAAATCTACCGGAAAATGGGAGGAGACCGCGTGATTCTCGGCTCGGATGCCCATGATGCGGCAGGGGTCGGCGGATTTTTTGACAGGGCGGGAGAGATGCTGCGGCAAATCGGTTTTACCCACCTGACACTCCCCGGCAGGAAGGGAGAAAGAGAGATTCCGCTGTAAAAGGCAAAACGCACGAAGTGTTTCGAAAATATGTGGTTAATTTGTCACTTATATATCTTGAAATCACAGCGGTTATTATGTATGATATTGCAGAGTTGTTAAATCATAAACGGAAAACAACACCATTGTAATGATTAAGAACATACAAACAGGAGGAAAATGAATTATGGCTGTTAAAGTTGCAATTAACGGATTTGGTCGTATCGGTCGTCTGGCTTTCCGTCAGATGTTTGGTGCAGAGGGATTTGAAATCGTTGCCATCAACGATCTGACATCCCCGAAGATGCTTGCACATCTTCTGAAATACGATTCCACTCAGGGCAGATATGCAAAGGCCGAGACCGTTTCCGCAGGCGAGTCCTCGATCACAGTCGACGGCAAGGAAATCACCATCTATGCCGAAGCAAAGGCACAGGATCTTCCGTGGAAAGAGCTGGATGTTGATGTCGTTCTTGAATGCACAGGTTTCTATACCTCCAAGGCAAAAGCACAGGCTCATATCGATGCAGGCGCAAAGCATGTTATCATCTCCGCTCCGGCCGGCAACGACCTTCCGACGATCGTATACAATGTCAACCATCAGGATCTGACAAAAGAAGACAAGATCATCTCCGCAGCTTCCTGCACAACGAACTGCCTGGCTCCGATGGCCAAAGCTCTGAACGAACTCGCTCCGGTTAAGAGCGGTATCATGTGCACGATCCATGCCTATACCGGCGACCAGATGACTCTGGACGGCCCGCAGAGAAAAGGCGATCTGAGAAGATCCCGCGCAGCCGCTGTTAATATCGTTCCGAACAGCACCGGCGCAGCCAAGGCGATCGGCCTTGTCGTTCCGGAACTGAACGGCAAACTCATCGGCGCTGCACAGCGTATCCCGACCCCGACCGGTTCCACAACGATGCTCAATGCTGTTGTTGAAGGCGAAGTCACGGTCGACAGCATCAATGCTGCCATGAAGGCTGCTGCCAATGAGTCCTTCGGTTACACAGAAGACGAAATCGTTTCCAGCGATATCATCGGCATGGAATTCGGTTCCCTCTTCGATGCAACACAGACCATGGTTCTGCCGCTTGACAACGGCACAACGCAGGTTCAGGTCGTCTCCTGGTATGACAATGAGAATTCCTACACCAGCCAGATGGT
>JABUSX010000307.1 GCA_021442545.1 Eubacterium sp.
TCCGGCGGTCTTGATACATCCATCATCATCCCCTGGCTCAAGGAAAACTACGGTCAGGACGTGGAAATAATCGCCGTATCCGGCAACGTGGGTCAGGGCACCGAGCTTGACGGACTGGAAGAGAAGGCCATCAAAACCGGCGCATCCAAGCTCTATATAGAGGATTTGACCGACGAGTTTGTCAACGAAATGATTATCCCCACCATGCAGGCCGGCGCAAAGTACGAAGAGTACCTGCTTGGCACCTCCCTCGCCCGCCCCATCATCGGCAGACGCCTTGCCGAAATAGCAGTCAAAGAGGGCTGCGACGCTGTCTGCCACGGCTGCACCGGCAAGGGCAACGACCAGGTTCGTTTCGAGCTGGCTGTCAAGGCATACGCCCCCGGCATGAAGATTATTGCTCCCTGGCGCGAGTGGAACATCAAGTCCCGCGACGAGGAAATTGACTATGCAGAGTCTCACAACATCCCCCTGCGCATCAGCCGCGAAACCAACTACTCCAAGGACAAGAATCTCTGGCATCTGAGCCACGAGGGTCTGGATCTTGAAGATACCGGCAACGAGCCCATGTATGAAAAGGAAGGCTTCCTGGAGCTGGGCGTTTCTCCCATGCAGGCTCCCGACGAGCCCACCTATGTGGAAATCGAGTTCGTTCAGGGCGTTCCCGTTGCACTCAACGGCGAAAAGCTCCCCGCAAAGGAAATTATCTACAAGCTTAATGAGGTCGGTGGTGCCAACGGCATCGGACTTCTCGATATCGTTGAAAACCGCCTCGTGGGCATGAAGTGCCGCGGCGTTTACGAAACCCCGGGCGGTGAGATTCTTTACAAGGCTCACAGCTACCTCGAGACCCTCTGCCTTGACAAGATGACCATGCACAAAAAGCAGGAGCTGTCCGTATGCTTTGCAGAGCTGCTTTACAACGGTCAGTGGTTCACTCCTCTCCGCGAGGCACTGTCCGCATTCGTAACCAAAACTCAGGAGCACGTAACCGGTAAGGTTCGCCTCAAGCTCTACAAGGGCAATGTTATCAAGGCCGGCGCATGGAGCGATTGGAGCCTTTACTCCGAGGAGATTGCCACCTTCGGCGAGGATCATGTCTATAACCAGAAGGATGCAGAGGGCTTCATCAATCTGTTCGGTCTGCCGCTGAAGGTTCGGGCGATGAAGAAACAGCTTTCAAAATGATCCTTTTTCCGCCGGCCGGGTTATCTGTCCCGCAGGGAGCGGCAAACTTCTGAGCATTTTGCTGCGCAGAAAATATGGATCTCGCCGCACAGGAACTGACGTTCCTGCAGCACAAAATAAAAAATGACCGGAACGGATCAGATTTCCTGCCGTTCCGGTCATTTTTTCTGTTTTACAGATTCTCAGCCGAAGATCTTATCTTCGATCTCAGAATTCCGATACTCACGTGTTCGTCTCAGTTCAGTTCACTGTATCCGAAGCTGTTGACGATCGCATCGATCTTAATACCCTGTGCGCAGAGCGGGCATTCGGTCGGCTTATAGGAACCGTACTCCGGAATATCATCCAGCCGGAAGGCCGAAACGATCGGAACATCATTGATCTCGTCAATGGCACTGAAGATCGAGCAGATACCGCTGATCTTGGCACCGTAATAGCTGACGCTGCGTGCGATGGAATCGACGGAATTTCCGGTCGTGATCGATCCGAGAAGCAGAAGGACATGTTTGTTTTTCAGTGCTCCCACCATATTGTCACGGAAAATGATCTGACCGCTCGCCGTCAGTTCCGGAGAAATGACATAGATCGTGCGATGTGCGTTATAGGACAGAAAACCGGAGCGCATCAGCACTTCTGCCAGATAGGTTCCGATGACTTCCGTTCCGTCGATGCAGACGATCGTATCGACCGGCGTATCGATGGAATAACGCTGAGCCAGAAGCGTCGCAAGACCGGATGCCTCATTGCAGCGCGTCTTCATGTTTGTGATCTCCATATAGGTCGTTACATGAGAGTGTGATGTGACAAAGTGGCCGGGAAGAATCATCAACTGTACATTTGGGTTTTGTTTTGCCGGTATTTTCTGATAATCTGTGTTCATAGATACTCTCCTTTTCATTCATGGAGTATTGGCAGTATGCCGGGCACGTTTCCGGGATATGATCGGAGAAAAAAGCATCAGAAAGTTCTGATCATTGTGTTCTCTGTCTGATCCTTCGAAAATCCGGGATAAATACATCCGGAATCTTTGACCCTGCTGTGCTGTTAGTGTATCATATTTTTCAGAGCAGGAAAAGTGAAGTATTTTTACAGGAGGAAACAATGCGTAATTTCGAACTCTATACCCCGACCAGAATTTTATTCGGAAGAAAAACAGAAGAACAGGCCGGTGCCGAAGTGGCCCGCTGCGGGGGAAGCCGTGTTCTGATCGTATTCGGCGGCGGCAGCGTCGTAAAGAGCGGTCTGCTGGCACGGGTGGAGAAATCCCTTGAAGATGCCGGCATCGCTTATAAGGAATTTGGCGGAGCCAAACCCAACCCAACCCTTGCACACGCGGAAAAAGGTGTCGCCGAAGGAAAAGCCTTCGAGGCTGACTTTGTCCTGGCTGTCGGCGGCGGAAGCGCGATTGATACGGCAAAGGGCATCGCGCAGGGGCTCGGCTGCCCGGATGTTCCGCTCTGGGATCTCTGGACAGATAAGGCGCCTCTGGAAAAAGCCCTTCCGGTCGGCACCATTCTGACTCTGGCAGCTGCCGGTAGTGAAATGAGCAGCTCCGCCGTTCTGACAAACGAAGCGATCCCGATGAAAAAGGGCACTACGACCGAATGGAACCGTCCGAAATTTGCCATTATGAATCCGGAACTGCTCTCTACGGTTCCGAAATACCATCTGGCCTGCGGCGTTGTGGATATTCTCATGCACACACTGGACCGCTACTTCATTCCCGATGATACATCCGAACTGACGGATGAGATCGCGGAAGGCGTACTCCGCGCAACGATCAAAAACGCTCCCGTCGTGATCGAAGATCCGGAAAACTATGATGCCATGGCCGAGATCATGTGGGCGGGCAGCATTTCCCATAACGGACTGACCGAATGCGGACGAGGTCTGCGTGATTTCCCGGTACACGGTCTCGGACATTCCCTCTCCGCACATTATGATGCCACTCACGGCGCAACGCTTTCCTCTCTCTGGCCGACCTGGGCACGCTTCACCTGCGATACGGCCGTGAAACGTTTTGCACGGCTGGCCGCGCAGCTCTGGGGCATTTCGGAAGAAGATGAAAAAAAGGCAGCCCTTGCCGGTATCGATGCGACGGAAAATTTCTTCCGCAGCATCGGCGCACCCGTCTGCATATCCGAAATGATCGGACGGACACTTTCCGACGAAGAACTTCACACGCTGGCCATGGAAATCACCGGAAACAACTCGAAGACCATCGGCTATGCAGCAAAACTTGATGCTGCTCAGGT
>JABUSX010000008.1 GCA_021442545.1 Eubacterium sp.
TCATCGATGCCGAAGGGCTTTGTTACATAGTCATCCGCACCCATGTCCAGAGCCGTTACCTTATCGGATTCCCGATCCCGCGCAGATATGATGATGATCGGCGTGATGCGCCGTTTCCGGATGTAGCGGATCACTTCGATCCCGTCATGATCCGGAAGACCGAGATCCAGCAGGATAAGATCCGGCCGTTTCTGCTCTTCCTGCCGTACGCCGTCTTTGGCGGTCTCCGCTTCCAGAACGCTGTATCCGTTCGCCATCATTGCGTTTTTTACGAGCCGGCGAATAGCCCTGTCATCTTCGATGATCAATATGGTCCCTGTCTGGTTCATTTCCCCACTTCCTTTATTGGTAGTCTGAATTTAAAAACGGCACCGCCTTCCGGTACGTTTTCCGCGATGATATCTCCGTCATGCGCCCAGATGATGGTCTTGCAGACGTTAAGACCGATTCCCATGCCGCGCCATTTGTCGCTGGATTCCTTGGAATCGGTGGAATATCCGGTAAAGAGTACAGAGAGTTTTTTCGGATCGAGTCCGACCCCGTCATCCTTTACTTCGTAAACCGCGTAGTTCTGTTTGTAATAGAGCCGTATATCGATGTGTGTGGCCGTTTTTCCGTGATAGATCACGTTCTGCATCAGGTTGTTCAGAACCTGTTCCACGAGCATGGCATCCATGGGAACGGTTACGATTTCTTCCGGAAGGGAGATGTTGATCTTCATGTCCGGAAAACGTCGCTTGAATTTCATAACGGAAGAGGAGATGACTTCATCGGCCACTTCCATGGATTTCTGTATCTTCGAAGGCTGTGCATTGATGCGTGTAATGGAAAGAAGATTTTCCACCATACGGATCATCCAGTCGGCTTCGTCGGTAATATCGCTCAGTATCTCGTTTTTCTGTTCCTGGTCGATCTCGGGATGCTGCTTCAAAAGATCTGCCGAGGCGGAGATCGTCATGAGGGGGGTCCGGAGATCGTGTGAGATTGCGCGGAGCAGGTTTCCGCGAAGTGCTTCCGAACGCAGCTCATAACGTTTCTTTTCGCTTTTTTTGATCTGCACGGTCATGGTGCTGATCATCAGAGTGATCGTGATCATGAAGAAAAAGGCAAGCGGATAACCGGGACCTTTGAAATCAAAGGCAAAAAATGGTTTTGAAAAGAAATAATTGATGCCGAGCGCACTTAAAATCGTTGCAGTAATGCCGTAAAAATAGCCTCTCGTGAAGCGGGAAACGATCACGACGGCAAAGAGATAAAGAAGCGTTACGCAGATCCGCCGGTCGTCCAGCTGCTCGATCAGGAAACAAAGCAGGGTTGCGCCTGTCAGTGCCGAGATCATGATGAAGGTATCCCACCAGGAGAGGGGAAAGGCGTTTTTCAGCTGCATCAGGCGGTCGTGAGAGGTGAGCTTTCTTTTCAGTTCCATTTATGTTCCTCCGGCTGAGAAAATCCGTCTTCATCGTTCATAAAGACACAGATTCATTTCGTAAGAAACCAGTTTGTTTCATATTGTCATGATAGCACACCGTGCCGGACAAGACCATAAAGGCCCTATAAAGGTTTCGGAGGTCTCCATAAAGAAATCTTTATAGAATTATAAAAAAATTATAATTCTGAAAAATAAATATCTTATAAAGGCGGAACGCGTTTTTGACTGTTTTTATAAAGGCTCCGTTAAGGAAATCCGAAGACCTGTTAAGAAGGCATAAAGAAACCCGGAAAAGGCATAAAAACCCGTTTATATAGGGCATATAAAGGGGTCTTTCGATTCTTTGACACCCCTCAGATCGCGGTGATAACGTGTGCATAAAGAGAAACGCGAGCCGGAAAAAGGCAGTCAAAAACAGAAAGAAATCAGGTGATCAAAATGGAGAACAAAGACAGAAACGCAGAAGAACATGCTGACCGGAAAGAGACCGGTATTTACAGCACAGGTTAACGGAAACGGGACAGCAGGGGCAGACAGAAATAAACAGCACAGACCGGCAAAAGGCTGACCGTTAAGACAGAAAAAGCTGACAGATCAGGCAGACAAAAACAAACAGACGAAAACAATCAGAGCCTTAGATTCTGAGTACATAGATGAAAGGAGAAGGAATCATGAGTAAGGCAAGCGGGGGAAAAATAGGTTTGGTTCCGGCCACATTGATGGTAGCCGGCAATATGATGGGTTCCGGAGTTTTCATGCTTCCGGCAAATCTGGCAGGTATCGGCGGCGTAGCCATCATCGGCTGGCTGGTCACCTGCGTAGGCGCGATCGCACTGGCACTGACCTTTGCAAAGCTGGCAAGCATTGATCCGGCGGCAGGCGGTCCGTATGCATACACAAAGAAGGCCTTCGGCAGATACATGGGTTATCAGACAAACCTGATCTACTGGCTGGCAAATGTAATCGGCAACGTCGGACTCTCCGTAGCAGGTCTCGGATATCTGACAAAGTTTATCCCGGCACTGAAAAACCCGATCGTTTTTGCGGTCGCACAGGTACTGATCATCTGGATCTTTTCCATTATCAACATGATCGGACCGAGGCTGACAAGCCGTGTACAGAGCGTTACAACGATCATAGCACTGGTCCCGATCATCGGGGTAGCCATTCTCGGATGGTTCTGGTTTAACCCGGGCACCTACATGGACGCATGGAATGTAACAGGACAGAGCACTTTCAGCGCAATCGGCATGACATTGAACTTCACACTCTGGGCCTTTATCGGAGTTGAGAGCGCATCGGTATCGGCAGGCGTTGTAGAGAACCCGAAGAAAAATGTTCCTATTGCAACGATCGGCGGTGTGATCCTTGCAGCCGTATGTTATGTACTTGCTTCCACAGTAATCATGGGCATGATCCCGAACAAAGAACTGGTCAGCTCGTCCGCACCGTTCGCAGATGCAGCAAGGATCGCACTTGGTCCGATCGCAGGTGAAGGCGTAGCCCTTTGCGCAGCACTCGGATGTCTTGGATCCCTGGCAGGCTGGACACTTCTGGTAGGACAGAGCGCGAAGGCCGCCGCAGACGACGGACTGTTCCCGAAGATCTTCGGCAAGTTAAATAAGAACAACGTGCCGGCAGCCGGCCTGGCAATTGTAGCCGTTCTGATGAGCATCGTTGTTGCAGTCACCGCTTCTTCTTCAGCAAGCAAACAGTTTGGAAAACTGTCATCGATCGCCGTTATCCTGACGCTTCTTCCTTACATTTACTCCTGTATGTCCTTCCACGTACTGGGAAAGGGAAAGATCCCGCTGAAGAGCTACAATAAATACTCCGTCATCACACTGATCGCGGCCGTCTACAGTCTGGCAGCCCTGATCACATCGAACGGAGAAGAAACCAGATGGGCACTGATCTTCGTAATTGCAACCGTAATCTTCTATGTCACGACCGTCGGTAAAAAGAAGAAATCTGCAGTGACGGCAGCAGCCGGAGCACCTGCCCTGGCCGG
>JABUSX010000299.1 GCA_021442545.1 Eubacterium sp.
GCCGCAAATGCAGCTGCCCTGACAGGTAAGCTGATGCAGATGGCAAATGGTGCCGTATATACCGACAGCGGGGATGAACTGTGGATTCATGACAGGAAGCTGGATGCCCTGGAGGATATCATCGAGGCAGCAAACGGAAAAACTCTTTTAGTGGAATACTGGTACAAGCATGACCTGTCAAGGATCACAAAGAGGCTGGATGACCTGGGCGTGAATTACGGGAAACTTGATACGGATGAAAGTATCCGTGACTGGAATGCAGGAAGACTGGAAGTTGGGCTGATTCACCCGGCTTCTGCAGGACACGGGCTGAACCTTCAGAGCGGCGGCAATACGATAGTCTGGTTCGGGATGATATGGAGTTTGGAACTGTATCAGCAGACGGTGGCAAGGCTTTGGAGACAGGGGCAGGAATCCGGGACGGTCGTGGTGCAGCATATCCTGACTGCCGGAACCGTGGACGAACGTATCATGAAGGCACTTTCCGCAAAGGACGATACACAGTCCCGGCTGATCGATGCCGTGAAAGCGGAGGTAAGTGCCTATGGTGGGAAATAAGAATCTGGCTGAGGATCCGTATGAGAGACTGGCCAATGCGATCATCCTTCAGGCGGTCACGGATTACAGGGTGGCGCTGAAGAAGATAAAGGCGCATCCGAAAAACAGGGATGCAATAAATGAGGCTTTGGAGATCGAGAGGTTTTTCCGTTCTGGCTGGTACCAACAGCTTACGAGCGTGGACGGGGAATACCTGATCCGGGGGCTTCAGGAAGAAGTGAGACAATCAGAGTCAATCCGAGGGAAGAAAAATAAATCCGATCGGAGGTAGCTTATGAACAGACATCAACAGGCAGCAAAGAAATACTTATCACAGGCTTTTGGCCTGAATCAGCGGATAGAGAGCAAACTGGGGCAGATTGAGGATCTGCATGACCTGGCGACGAAGGCGACCGTGACATATTCGGACATGCCGAGGAATCCGAACAAGAGTCATTCCCGTTTGGAGGACGCCGTGATCCAGATCATCGAACTGGAAACGGAGATCAACCAGGACATGATAAAGCTGGTGGAGCTGAAGAAGGATATCATCCGCAGGATAAAGGCTGTGGAGAGTACGGAGCTTCAGACGATACTGGAGCTTAGGTACCTGTCCTATATGAGATGGGAAGAAATCGCAATCGAGCTTGGGTATGGTATCGACAATGTATTCCGTCTTCACAGGAATGCGCTGGATGAAATCAAGATTCCGGAAACAATACAGTAAAATCAAGTTCGATACAGTAAGCCTATGTGATATTGTTAAGATGGCAAAAGTGAAGGATGAGGAAGCCGTTGCGGAGGAATACCGTGGCGGCTTTTTCTGTGGGAAGGAAGGTGGACAGATGCCGAGAAAACCGAAGAAGCCGTGTGCTTATCCGGGCTGTCCCAACCTGACGGATGGGAGGTACTGCCCGGAACACCAGAGCAAGGTGAACAGTGAGTATGAAAAGTATGGGAGAGATCCCCGGACAAAGAGGCGTTACGGGAGAGCGTGGAAAAGGATCCGTGACAAGTATGCTGCGGAGCATCCGTTCTGTGAGCTGTGCTTCGAGCGTGGAGTGATAGTCTCCACGGAAGAGATACACCATAAGAAGCCGCTGAGTGAAGGTGGCACGCATGATCGGAGCAATCTGATCGCGCTGTGCAAGTCGTGTCACTCACGCATACACGCGGAGCGGGGAGACCGATGGGGAAAGAGACCGGAGGGGGAGTGAAAATCCCCGCACGTATATTCTCCAGGGAACGGCGCGGGGGTCACACGCACAAAAACAAGAAATCAAACGGGGTATTAACCCCCGCAGGGAATTGAGGTGAGGAGAATGGCCAAAGACGGGACTATGCGCGGCGGCGCGAGGGTCGGTTCCGGCAGGAAGTCCAAAGCCCTGACAGAGAAGATCGACAGCGGGCTTGCGGCGACGGTCATTGACCTTCCGGAGCCTGCTGAGTTTAACGGCGAGGATGTGCCGCCGGTTAAGGACTTTTTGAAGGCTGCTCAGAAGAGCGGCATTGACCTTTGCGCGGAGGATGTTTTTAAGCAGACATTCCTCTGGCTGAAGGAACGTGGTTGTGACCGGCTGGTGAACAGCCAACTGATCGAACAGTACGCGATGATGGTATCCAGATGGGTACAGTGCGAGACCTGCATATCGGAATACGGATTTCTGGCGAAGCATCCGACCACGGGGGCGGCGATAACAAGCCCTTATGTGACGATGAGCCAGAACTATCTGAAGCAGGTGAACCAGTGCTGGTACCAGATTTATCAGATCGTAAAGGAAAACTGCTCTGTCGAGTACGGCGGTGCGAATCCGCATGATGATCTGATGGAAAGACTGTTATCAGCGCGGAAGAAATAGGAGGGTTTCGATGAAATATGTGAAGAAAAAGCTGTCAGAACTGAAGCCTTATGAGAATAATCCGAGGATAAATGATGAGGCGGTGGACGATGTTGTGGAAAGCATTAAGCAGTGTTCATACATCGCGCCGATCATCATTGACGAGGATGGGGTGATCCTGGCTGGACATACCAGATATAAGGCTCTGAAAAAGCTGGGATATAAGGAATGTGAAGTTGTGGTCGCTTCCGATCTGACAGAGGAACAGAAGAAAAAATACCGTCTGTATGACAACAAGACGGCGGAGATGGCTTCATGGGATCAGAAGAAGCTGTCTGCGGAGTTATGCGATGTGGATTTTCAGGGATATGATTTCGGACAGCCTAAGATCGCGCTTCCGGACGAAGAATCCGGTGAGGACGGTCCTAAGACGATGACCTGTCCGTGCTGCGGGGAGGTGTTCGAGGTATGAAGCTGGAAAGACTGAAAATATCGGAGATCACTCCGTATGCAAATAATCCGCGTAAGAACGATGATGCGGTGAACGTGGTTGCCGAGAGCATCCGGCAGTGTTCCTATATCACGCCGATCATCGTGGATGAGGATTATGTGATCATCGCAGGCCATACCAGGTACAAGGCTCTTGTGGCTCTGGGTATGGATGATGTGGATTGCCTGATTTGTGACGGGCTGAGCGAGGAACAGAAGAAGAAATACCGGTTCCTGGATAACAAGACCGGGGAAAAGGCGACGTGGGATCTCATGAAGTTGGAAGTCGAACTTGAAGGAATTGATCTGGAAGGGTTCGACTTTTTTGGTATGGCAGCTGACCTTCCTGTAGACGGAGAAGGCAGCGGCGGTTCTGATAAGGAACTGACCGGTACCACGGAAATAGATGCGGAGGTGTTTGGGGATGAAGAGTTCAAATACGAATGCCCGAACTGCGGTTTCCGGTTCAACTGAGTTTCCGTGGAAATGGAGCCTTGCCGAGTTGGAGAAAAGACCGAAACATGGCCATAC
>JABUSX010000076.1 GCA_021442545.1 Eubacterium sp.
CAAGTTCCAGAAGGCCGGCATCCTGCCAGTAGGAAAGGGCACGGCGGATGTCCCCTTCTGTCAGGCGGAACACATCGGCCATGGAAGAAACGGTCGGCACGGCTGTCCGGGCGTGTACGCTGCGGAGCAGATAAAGATAGATCTTGACAAAATCCCCGTTTGCGCCGGGCATATAATAATCCACAAATTCATCGGGAAGCGTGATGGCGCCGGCCAGACGGTGATCCCGGATCGAAAGTGTGCTCATGAAAGCTCCTCCAGAAGACTTTCCCCAACCTGAACGATATTTCCGGCTCCCATGGTGATCACCATATCTCCGGGCTTTGCATGTTCATGCAGATACATTTCAATCTCTTTGAAAGAAGGAAGGTAGAGACATTCCGTTCCGAGTTTTTGGATCTCGTGCTCCAGATCCTTTGAGGAAATGCCGTAGATATCCAGTTCGCGTGCGGCATAGATATCGGCGAGAATAACGCGGTCCGCTATGGAAAGCGATTCGGCAAACTGCGGGAGCAGAGCTTTTGTACGGGTGTAGGTATGCGGCTGGAAGACACACCAGATCGTTCCGTGCGGAACCCGCTGCGCCGTGCGCAGAGTCGCACGGATTTCCGTGGGATGATGTGCATAATCATCGATTACGGTGAAGCCGCCGGTCGTCCCCTTATATTCGAACCGCCGGTTCGTTCCGGAGAAGGTGGAAAAACCCTTCTGTATCAGCTCCGGTTCGAGACCGAATTCCTGTGCCAGAGCCACAACGGCAAGTGCGTTCGCCACGTTGTGCTGCCCCGGTACCTGCAGACTGAAATTTCCGATCGTTTTTCCGCCGGAAAGGACGCGGAAGGACGCGTTTCCGGATTCATCATAGGTGATCAGATCTGCGGAGTAGGTGCTTCGGACACCCTGTATAGAGTAAGTGATAATCCGGCAGCGGAGATCCTTTGTGATCATCTTGCAGGCCGGATCGTCGGCATTGATGATCAGGACACCATCTTCCGGGATACGTTCGGCAAATTTCCGGAAAGAACGGCGGATGTCTTCCAGATCTTTGAAAAAGTCCAGATGATCCGCATCGATATCCAGAATGATGGCAATCTTCGGGAAGAAGTTCAGGAAGCTGTTGGTGTACTCGCAGGCTTCGAGAAGGAAAGTCTCTGTATTTCCGATATGGTAGTTCCCGCCGATCAGCGGCAGTACGCCTCCGACGGAGATCGTCGGATCCAGTTCGGCCGCCATCAGAATATGGGCAGCCATAGAGGTCGTCGTTGTTTTGCCGTGTGTGCCTGAAACACAGATCGGAGTGTGATAGAAGGTCATCAGCTGGCCCAGCAGCTCGGCGCGGGAAAGAAGGGGAAGCCCCTTTTCCACGGCGGCGGCGTATTCGGGATTCTGGGGATGGATCGCGGCCGTATAGACAACGGCGTCGATATCATCGGTAATATTCTGTGCGGTCTGCTCGTATACGATATGACAGCCGGCCTCTTCCAGCTGTCTCGTCATTTCGGTTTCGTGTGAATCGGAACCGGACACGGTAAAGCCCCTGTCCAGAAGAATCGCGGCTATGCCGCTCATACTGACACCGCCGATTCCGATAAAGTGAAGGTGGGCGGGATGATCCGGTAAAAATGTATACATATAAGGAAGTACTCCTTTGAATTCATTGGGATCCCGCAGGAACGTAACGTCCGGAAATCCGTGATCTGTGTGAGAAAAAGTCCCCGCCGGAGACAGCGTCTGAAAACAGCTGCCTGCAGGGCTCTTCAAGTATACCGTCAGACACTTTGGATTTCAATGCGGAATTTCATACCGCAGGTTAACAAAAGTCGGGAAAACGTTTCCTTTTCTCAGAGGAATGTGATATACTCCTTATATCTCTATATATACCTATTTACTATTTGCATAAAACAGAGGGTTCCCATATGATCAAAAAAGAAATGATTGCCATGTTGCTCGCCGGCGGACAAGGCAGCCGGTTGGGCGTTCTCACATCAAAAGTTGCCAAACCAGCAGTTGAATTTGGTGCAAAATACAGAATCATTGATTTTCCGCTCAGCAACTGCATCAATTCCGGTGTGGATACGGTCGGTGTTCTGACACAGTATCAGCCTCTGCGCCTGAACAGCCATATCGGCATCGGTATCCCGTGGGATCTGGACCGGAATTTCGGCGGCGTCACTGTTCTGCCTCCCTATGAAAAAATGGCAAACAGTGAATGGTATACAGGAACGGCAAACGCCATTCTGCAGAACCTTGCCTATATGGAATCATACAATCCGGATTACGTTCTGATTCTTTCCGGTGACCATATCTACAAGATGGATTATGAGGTCATGCTGAACTTCCACAAGGCTAACAAGGCGGATCTGACTGTCGCGTGCATGCCTGTTCCGCTGGAAGAGGCAAGCCGTTTCGGCGTTATGATCACGGACGGAAACGGACGTATTACGGAATTTGAGGAAAAACCGGCACATCCGCGGAGCAATCTGGCATCCATGGGTATCTACATTTTCAGCTGGCCCGTTCTCAGAGATTCACTGATGGCGCTGAAAGATCAGGAAAATCTCGATTTCGGTATGCACATTCTTCCCTACTGCAGAGATAAGGGAAAGAATCTCTGTGCCTTTGAATTTACCGGATACTGGAAGGATGTCGGAACACTCGGCTCCTACTGGGAAGCCAATATGGAACTGATCGATATCGTTCCGGTCTTTAATCTTTATGAGGAATTCTGGAAGATCTATACAAAGAATGATATGATCCCGCCCCAGTATATTTCTGCGGACGCAAAGATTTATCGTTGTCTGGTGGGAGACGGAACGGAGGTATGCGGAGATATTTCCAATTCAATCATTGGCTGCGGAGTGACCATTGAAGAAGGTGCAGTAGTCCGTGATTCTATCATTATGCAGGGCACTGTGATCAAGAGTGGAGCTGTTCTGGACCGCGCGATCGTGGCAGAAAACTCAGTGATCGGAGAACGCTGTGTTCTGGGCATAGGGGATAATATTCCAAACAAGGCCAGACCGGATGTGTACTCCTTCGGACTGGCAGTCGTGGGTGAAAACACGCAGATACCGTCAGACGTCCGGATCGGAAAGAACACGGCAATTACCGGTATTACAGTTCCTGAAGACTATCCGGGTGGTCTCCTTGACAGCGGTGAAACCTTAGATAAGGCAGGTGTTTTGGTATGAAGGCAGTAGGAATGATTTTGGCCGGGGGCAACAGCTACCGAATGAGAGAATTATCTAAAAAGAGAGCCATTGCAGCCATGCCGATCGCGGGCAGCTTCCGCAGTATTGATTTTGCACTGAGCAGCATGTCTCACTCCCATATTCAGAAGGTGGCAGTGCTGACTCAGTATAATTCAAGATCTCTGAATGAACATCTGA
>JABUSX010000030.1 GCA_021442545.1 Eubacterium sp.
CCGGTCGTGCAGATATCGTCAACGAGCAGAATTCGTTTCGGAACGCTTTTCTTTCGAATATCTGCTTCCCTTAGGGAAAAGGCATTTTTTACATTTTCACGGCGTTCTTCGGGAAGAAGGGGATTTTGCGGTACCGTATTCCGGATCCGGATAAGAAGTCGGCTCCGGCAGGGAATCCCCAGAAGTTTCGAAAGTTCTTTCGCCAGTTCTTCTGCCTGATTGTAGCCCCGTTCCCGATAACGCAGACGGTGGACCGGAACCGGGACCAGGCAGTCCGGTTCATGACGCCGGATCTCATCTTCGCCGGCTTCCAGGATCGCGCGGGCAAAGTATTCCGCATATTCTGCCCTGCCGCTGTATTTAAATCGTTTCACGGATTCCCGGTATTTCCCTTCATACGGAAAGGGCGCAAAGCCTCCCGGAAAAGGATAAAAGGAAGGAACGGAAGTGTCTTCGCAGCTTCGGCAGATGCAGGTCTCCTGCCTGCCGAGGAGGCCGTCACAGAGCGGACAGCGGCGCGGAAAAAGGATCCGTAAAGGATCCGGCCGTTTTTTTATGATCAATGTAATTCCTGTATGCGTTCTGCCAGTGTGGTATACCGGCTCTCTTCCGTTTTGCTGCGGATCATGCTGCTTATGACCTGGTTCTCTCCTGTCAGGACAACGCATTTTCTGGCCCTGGTTACGGCCGTATACAAAAGGTTTCTCGTCTGCAGCATCCTCGGCACGCCGAGGAGGGGCATGACAACGGCCGGATATTCACTTCCCTGCGCCTTGTGCACAGTCACCGCATAAGCCAGTTCCAGCTCATCCAGCATCTTAAAGGGATATTCCACGATCCGTCCTTCATCGTATTCCACGGTCAGCATCTCCAGCTCCGGCTCGATCTGCGTGATCCTGCCCATGTCGCCGTTGAAAACACCCAGTCCTTCCTGCGCCGCAATTCCGTATTTCCCGCGGATCTCCCAGGAAAGCTGGTAATCGTTGCGGATCTGCATGACCTTGTCTCCTTCCCTGAAAATACCCCGGGCTGTCTCTTTTTCCCGCTTCGAAGGAGCAGGCGGATTCAGGAAGCGCTGCAGAAGGACGTTCAGGCTTTCCACTCCCAGCTGCCCCTTCCGCATCGGGGAAAGCACCTGTATATCAAAAGGATCTGCCCCGACAAAACGCGGAAGTTTTTCCATGACCAGTTTGATGACGATCTTCTGGATCACGCGGATGTCGCTGCGCTGAAGGAAGAAGAAATCACGGCTTTTGTTGTCGAGCGGAATCTCTTCTCCGGCATGGATCCTGTGCGCATTCAGAATGATATCGCTTTCCTGCGCCTGGCGGAAAATGTGCGTCAATGTCACGACCGGAAAAGCTTCGGAACGGATCATATCCCGCAGAACACTGCCCGGTCCGACGCTCGGCAGCTGGTTTCTGTCCCCCACCAGAATCAGCCGCGTACCCGGAACGATGGCTTTCAGCAGTGCATGCATCAGATACACATCCACCATGGATGTCTCATCGATGATGATCACATCGTCTTCCAGCGGATTATCTTCATTCCTTGCAAAGCGCCCTTCGTTGTCATTATCATCCACGGTTCCCGTCACTTCCAGCAGGCGGTGGATCGTCGATGCTTCGCACCCGGTCGCTTCCGTCATGCGTTTGGCGGCGCGTCCTGTCGGTGCAGCCAGAGCGATACTGCAGTGTTCCTGTTCGAAGTAACGGATCATCGTATTGATCGTTGTTGTTTTCCCGGTACCGGGTCCGCCGGTCAGAATGACCAGTCCGTGCGTGGCCGCTGCCGCGACCGCTTCCCGCTGAAGCCTGTCCAGCATCCTGCCGTCGTGTTCTTCGATCCTTTCCAGATGTGCGGTGATCGTCTGCATGTCCTGCGGGATCTTCACATTCAGATCCTGCAGCATCCTTGCCGTATCCAGTTCCAGGAAGAAAGACTGCGCAGTATAAACAAAAACCCGCTCCTCTTCCGGATCATCCGGATTTTCCGCTGACCGCAGCATCACCTTCCTGTCGATCGCCAGATCCATCAGGCATTTTTCTGCCGTTTCTCTTTCGATTTCCAGCAGTTCTTCCGCCCGAAGCACCAGTTCTTCTTTCGGAAGATAGATATGTCCCTGTCCGGAAGCCTGCACCAGAAGGTAAAGCAGACCGCTCCGGATCCGGTATTCCGAGTCCGGACGTATGCCGGTTCTGGACGCGATCTCATCGGCTGTCCGGAAGCCGACACCCTGAATCGTTTCTGCCAGTTCATAAGGATTTTCACGAAGAATATCGTAAAGACGTTCCTGATAATATTCGTAGATACGAATGCCGAGAGCAAGAGAAATGCCGTACTGTCCGAGAAAGATCAGGGCATTCTGCATCTGCGAACGCTCCTCGATCTGCTGACCGATCTCACGGGCTTTCCGTTCGCTGATCCCTTTGACTTCGGCAAGCCGTTCCGGTTCTTCTTCAAGAATACGAAGCGTATCATCGCCGAAGCGTTTCATGATGCGGGACGCCAGTGCCGCGCCGATGCCTTTGACCGCGCCGCTTGCCAGATACCGTTCCAGCAGTACGCCGCTCTGCGGGATGGTGACCCGTGCATGATCGGCCCTGAACTGCTGTCCGTAAGTCGGGTGAAGCAGCCATTCCCCCTCTGCTTCGATGTATTCTCCCTCATTCACGACGGAAAAATTTCCGACCAGAGTCGTATCTTCCCCGCCTTCTCCGGAAAGAGAAAGAACCGTGTAGCCGTTTTCCTGATTATGATAAATGATATGCTCTGCATATCCTCTGATTACATCACTCATACTTTATCTGCAAGGCAACCGCAGACTGCTCATACCTCTTTCACACAGCTCCGCTGAAGCGGTCAGAGCCCCCAGGATTTTTTCATATCGAAAAGAGCGCGAAGATACAGACCCGTTCCGCGTGCGACGGCCGTCTGAGGATCGTCGCAGAGGATCGTCCGCATACCCGTGGCGCGTTCGATCGCATCTTCCAGACCGGCGATCTGCGCGCCGCCCCCCGCGATCACAATGCCGCGCCCCGCAATATCCGAAGCCAGATCCGGCGGTGTCTTTTCAATGATGTTGCACACGGCGGTAACGATCGTCCGGATCTCCGGGGCAAGTGCTTCCCGGATATGATCGGAAGTCAGGGTGACCCGGCGCGGGAAGCCGGCATCAATATCACGCCCCTTGACTTCCTTTCTGGTCAGCGGTTCGCCGCGGAAATGTGTGGAACCGATCTCTGTCTTCAGTTTTTCCGCCGTTTTTCTGTCTATATACAGGCCGAAGGTTTCGGCCGTGTAGCGCACGATGGCTTCGTTGAAGGCATCTCCGGCCGTCTTTAAAGTCTGGGAAACCACGATTCCTCCCATGGAAAG
>JABUSX010000398.1 GCA_021442545.1 Eubacterium sp.
TGGGAAGAGGGTATCGAAGGCCAGGAAGACGGACTGTACTTCAGCTTCACAACTCTGTACTACGACATGCTGCCGGAAGGCGTTGAAGCCGAGAAACATTACTACAGAGCTTACGAAGTGCCGAACGGAATCGAAGGCGTCACCTACGATCCGACCGTACACAAGATCGAGCTTGAGGTCTACAACGAGTACGACGAAGAAGGAATCGTCAGCGTAGAGATCCGCAACGTCTATCTCGACGGCGTACTTCAGCCTGAAGCACAGATCGGAGACATTGAATTCAACTTCACGAACCACAGTGAGTATGAATCCAAGGGATCCGTCGAACTCGGCGCTTACAAGGAACTCGTCGACGTAGCAGGCACAGGCAAAGAGCTTGAAGCCGGAATGTTCACCTTCGAAGTGAAGGATGCAAACGGAAATGTTGTCACCACAGGAACGAACGATGCCGACGGCAAGGTGAGCTTCGATAAGATCAACTACACGCTGGCAGATGTTCCGGTCCTTGGCGAAGAAACGATTAAGTACACGATCTCCGAAGTAAACGGCGGAATACCGGGCATCATCTACACCGCTGATGAATATGAGATCGAGGTAAGACTGAAAGAGAACGGAAACGGCACCATCACGGCGAAGCCGTACCGGAACAACAAGGAGATGAAGAACTTTGAGGATATCTACTTCATCAACCTGACAGAAGAAGTTCTCGGTGTAACGAAACTCTTTGGTCTGAAACATGTTGAAGATGCCTCCGGACAGAGACTGGCCGGAACGAACCTCGCGAAGTATGCAGGCAAGTTCACCTTCGTACTTGAACAGACTGATGCAAACTGGAACGCCATCGAAGATGGCTTCAGACAGGAAGTTACAAACGAGGCGAACGGACACTTCGAATTCGATATGCTCGCACTTGAAGAGAGCATGATCGGTGAGAAAGTCTACTTCACGGTTTACGAGGTTCCGGGCAATGACACGAACATCACATACGACAGCACCGTACATACGCTGGTACTCGAAGTCCAGCTGAATGCGGAAGGCACCGGAATTGAGGCGAAGATTGTTCAGATCGACGGACAGAACGTAGAAATTACGGACTACACGGAATTCGAATACGAATTCACGAACAAAGAGAAGTCGAAGAAGACACCGACACCGACACCTCCGGGAACGACCACAAAGAAAGCTGTCAAGACCGGTGATACGACAAACGTCATCCCGTTCGTGATCGCAATCGTGGCCGCAGCTGCCGTGATTATCATCATCATCGCAGCAGCCCGCAGAAGGAGAAGGGAAGAGGACTAAGGTCCTCCACCCGATCCCCGGAAAAGCGGAGGCAGAAACCGAAACGGCAGACGGAAACCGGAACCGGAAGCAATGACGGAAATCGGAATTGCGGACGGGAAGGCGGACGAAAACCGTAAGAGGAACAGGAAACTATAAACACAGAACAAACCGGGTGTCAGAGATGGCACCCGGTTTTTAAAAACAGGAAACGAATTGTGCAGGAATATGCAGTCTCACCTGAAGGCGGTGTCTGTGCAGAAATATGGAAAGTATGTAAGATACACGCCTGAAGGAAAGGCGCTGCTTACTGAGAACAGGCAGCAGAAAAAGTTATTTACTGAAGGGAATATTCGAAATTGTCAGCAGAGTATTACATTAAAGAATTTCTCAGAAAAAGAGGCTATGAAACAGAGGAGGAACAGGCAAATTTCCTGAATTTCCGGGAAGAAGACCTGCGCTCTGTTGAAGATATGATCGGGGGCAGGGAGCTGCTCTCTGAGCTGCGGGAGGCCGTCTGTAACCGGAAACACATAACGGTCTACGGGGATTATGACGCCGACGGCATTCTTTCGACCTGTATTTTTTACAGTGCGCTTGAGCGTCTTTCCCCCGGAAGAGTCCATTATTTTATCAACGATCGTTTCGAGGACGGCTACTCGATCACGGAAGACACCATGAAAAAGATGCTGGAAGCACTTCCGGAAACCGAGGTGATCCTTACCTGTGACAACGGGGTCAATGCGGTGGAGGCAGCTGCCTACGCACGTTCAGCCGGCATTACGGTGCTGGTGACGGATCATCACGAGCAGTCGGAAACGACGCAGCTTCCCGAAGAGATTCCGGCGCTGGATGAAAAAAGCGTGCGCCAGAAGGAAAAGGATCAAGCCGAGGGTGTGAAACGTGAAGATTTCTGCGGCGCAGAGCTGGCGCGGCGCGTGATTCACGCCTTATATAAAATGTTTCCGGACGCGCCGGATGACGAAGCGTATCTGGCTTTTTCAGGTTGCGCACAGATCACGGATTCCGTGCCGGTGAATCCGGCGAATCATTATATTATGCAGCGAGGCCTTGCCGTGATGCGGAAAGATGAAGGAATCTGGAAGCTCCTGCATGAAGTCTGCGGCCTGCAGAGACGGGCAGACGGATACACGATCGGCTTCCACTATGGGCCGACGATCAACGCCTGCGGACGGGTCACCGGCTCGGCGAACAAGGTGATGGAAGCTCTGCTGCTTTCTTCGGAACCGGAAAAATGCCGGGAGGCACTGCGGGAGCTGCGCACGCTGAACGAAGTCCGGAAAGAGATGTGCACCCGGAATGACGAGCTGGCGTTTTCTCTGATCCGCGAAAGAAATCTGCAGAAAGATCCCTTTATTTTTCTTTATGATGAAAGCTTTGACGAAGGGATCAACGGGCTGACGGCGTCCCACGTTACGGAGCGTTTCGGAGTACCCTCCGCAGTGCTTTCGCCGCTGAAAAACGACCCGGCGGCCTTCAAAGGCTCGGCGCGCTCGGTCGAGACCTTTGACCTTTTTCAGAATCTTTCCTCCCATCCCGAAAAGATCAAAGCCGGCGGGCATCCGATGGCGGCCGGGCTGACCGTGAAACGGGAAGACCTGGAGGAAGTACGCCGTCTGCTGATCGCGGACGCGGAAAAAGCGAAGAAGGAAGCAGAGGAAAAAGAAAGGCGGGAAGCAGAAGAAGCTGAGAAGGCAGAGAAAGCATCCGGAGAAAGCGAAGGTCAGGGGGCTCCGGAAAAAACCTTACAGCAGGAAGAAGAGGAAACGGATAAAAAAGCAGCTGCAAAGAAAAAATCCCTGTTTGATTTCGGCTTCCGTACGCAGCAGCTTTCTCTTCAGATCGTCGAGGATCTTCAGGAAATGCAGCGGTCGCTGGATCCCTTCGGACCGGGTCTGGAACCGCCGCGTATCGCCCTGCAGGGCCGCGTATCACGCCTGTTTGCCCTTCACGGCAAAGACGGCTCCGAACGGCATGCGAAGTTTGTCATGCAGGAAACAGCCGCCGACGGCAGCCGGGTGGAAGTTCTCTGGTGGAATAAGATCGAACAGGCACGAAAAGCC
>JABUSX010000382.1 GCA_021442545.1 Eubacterium sp.
CGTCCTTTTTCCGGCAGGAAAGATCCAGAACCAGATGCTCTTTTCCGACTTCCCGGCGAAGCCCTTCCAGGCGTTCTCTGTCGATGCGGCCGTTCCGGAACACATAGGATGTCACGATCACATGCGATGCGCCTGCTTCGAGAAAGTCTGCCGCGTTTTCCGACGTGATCCCGCCGCCGATCTGAAGTCCGCCGGGCCACGCACGCAGTGCCGATTCGGCCTGCTTCCTTGTGGCTTCGTATTCTGCGGAACCCGCTGCGTTCAGCAGGATCACATGCCCGCCGGTGAGGTTCCGTTCTCTGTAAAATGCCGCGTACCAGGCAGCATCTTTATCGGATACAAAATTTTCTTCCGCCGTACTGGAAGCCTCGGAAGATCTGCCGTCCCTGAGGGATCCGCCGACGATTTGTTTCACTTTTCCGTTATGAATATCAATACAGGGACGAAATTTCATATCAGATCCTTGATCTGGCGGACGATCGCCTTCAGCTTGTCCCTGTTCTTATACAGAGAAGCGGCTGTTCCTCTGCAGGTCTGGAAGATCTCATTTCCCTTCACGAAAGTTTTCCTGACGTACTTTCCGGTATTGGATTTCCTGCGCTTCCTGGGCTTCCGGGAAAAATCGATCTCTTCCTGATCGATCCACGCAAGCACTTCCTGTTCCTGCCTGGGTTTTCCGGGATAAAGTTTTTCCAGAAAACCGCCTATCTCTTTTCTGTTCTTTGAACCATATTTTCTGTTCAGCATTTTCACCATTCTCCTGCCGGTGCAATAACAGACCTCAGTTCAAATCTTATTTCTCAGCTCGTATACTGCTTCTCTGCGATACGGCCGCCGCAGTCCGCTTCCCGCAGCTGTGTTTTCATTCCCTTATCGATTTTCGGAAACTGCCGTTCTCAGCTCGTATACTGTTTTTCAACAATACGGCCGCCGCAGTACTGTTCACGCAGCTTCGGTTTTTCGATCTTTCCGGTCGGGTTCCGGGGAACATCCGCGAAGATGATCCGGCGCGGACGCTTGTAGCGCGGCAGATCCAGGCAGAAATCCCGGATTTCCTGCTCCGTACAGGTCATGCCTTCCTTAACCTGAATGATCGCGGCCGCGATCTCGCCGAGGCGGTTATCCGGCAGGCCGATGACGGCCACATCGTGAACCTTCGGCATGGAGGAAAGGAATTCCTCGATCTGAACGGGATAAAGGTTTTCACCGCCCATGATGATGACATCCTTCTTCCGGTCTACCAGGTAGACAAAGCCTTCTTCATCCTGGCGCGCCATATCACCGGTATGGAGCCAGTCCCCGTGCAGCACTTCTGCCGTCGCTTCCGGATCATGGTAGTATTCCTTCATGACGCCGGGGCCTTTCACGCAAAGCTCGCCGACATCTCCCTGGGAAACGACCTCTCCGTTTTCATCCACGATCTTGATCTCCCAGTTATATCCCGGAACGCCGATCGCGCCGACCTTGTGGATATGGTTGATCCCGAGATGCACGCAGCCGGGGCCGGTGGATTCGGACAGACCGTAGTTGGTGTCATACTGATGATCCGGGAAGTAGTCCAGCCAGTGCTTGATCAGACTCGGCGGAACCGGCTGGGCTCCGATGTGCATCAGACGCCACTGTGCCGTTGTGTAATCTTTTAATTTCAGGCTCCCGTTATCGAGCGCAACCAGAATATCCTGCGCCCACGGCACCAGAAGCCATACAATCGTGCATTTTTCCGTGGAAACGGCACGAAGGATCGCTTCCGGGCTGTTTCCCTTCAGCAGGACGGCGCGGCTGCCCGTATAAAGAGAGCCGAACCAGTGCATCTTGGCGCCGGTATGATACAGCGGCGGGATGCAGAGGAATACGTCGTCCTTGGTCTGCCCGTGATGGGCCTGCTCCACCCGGCAGGAGTGGATCAGGGAGCGATGCTTATGCAGGATGGCCTTGGGGAATCCCGTGGTGCCGGAGGAGAAGTAGATGGCCGCGTCATCCTCTTCCGTCAGCCGGCATTCCGGATAGGTGGAGCCGCATTCGCTGACCAGCTCCTGCAGGTCATCCGCGAAGGAGGGACAGCCCACCCCCTGATATACCAGGGAAATATGGGAAATGCTGTCCGCGATCTCCTCCACCCGGCCGATAAACTCCTGGCCGAAGATCAGCATGGAGCAGTCGGCCAGATTCAGACAATACTCGATCTCATTGGCGGCATACCGGAAGTTCATGGGTACCGCCAGGGCGCCGGTCTTCAGAATGCCGAAGTAAATGGGAAGCCAGTCGATGCAGTTCATCAGCAGGATCGCCACCTTGCTCCCCTGCCCGATGCCGTATTTGGTCAGCATGTTCGCCACCCGGTTGGCCTTCTCGTTGAAAACGCTCCAGGTGATCTCCCGGCGGTAATGGCGGTTCCGTCCGCCGGACTCCACCAGTTCGAATTCGTGCCAGGTCACCTTCCGGGTCTCCGGCTGATCCGGGTTGATCTCTACCAGGGCGGAATCCTCCGGCCACTGCGTGGCGTTCCGTTCCAACAAATGGACAATGGTCATGCGTGAAATCTCCTTTGCAAAAAGCGGCGGCCCTTTCCGCCCGCTTTTGTGTCCGAAATACTATAAAAAAACCGTTTCGTTAAGTCAATGGAAACACAATGGAAATGCAGAGGGAACACATCGGAAAAACAAAGCACGGAATACGGCGTTTTCCGCATCCCGTGCCGTATTTTCCTCATATCGGTCACAGCTGGTCCGCCATCTCCAGTACCATCCGCTCCGTCTTTTCCCAGCCCAGACACGGATCGGTGATGGACTTGCCGAAGACCCCTTCCTCGGGCTTCTGGCATCCATCCTCCAGATAGCTTTCGATCATGAGCCCCCGCACCAGGTGACGGATATCCCCGTTACAACGCATGGAGTGCAGGATCTCCTTGGCGATCCGGGGCTGCTGATCATACTGCTTGCCGGAGTTGGCGTGATTGGTATCCACGATGACCGCCGGGTTCTTCAACCCGCTGTGGTCATAAAGATCCGCCAGGAACCGCAGGTCCTCATAATGGTAGTTGGGCACGTTCTGCCCGTGCTTGTTGGAATATCCCCGGAGGATGGCGTGAGCGCAGGGATTGCCGGCACTCTGGACCTCCCACCCGGAATACACGAAAGTATGTCCGTGCTGGGCCGCTTTGATGGAATTCATCATGACTGCCAGATCGCCTCCGGTAGGGTTCTTCATGCCCACGGGAATGTCCAGCCCGCTGGCGGTCAGCCGGTGCAACTGGTTTTCCACGGACCGGGCACCCACCGCCACATAGCTCAGACAGTCCGACAGATACCGGTGGTTCTCCGGATACAGCATCTCGTCGGCGCAGGAAAAC
>JABUSX010000027.1 GCA_021442545.1 Eubacterium sp.
TTTGTTTCCGGAGTGTTCTGTCGTGGGGAAAGCATTTGTTTCCGGAGTGTTCTGTCGTGGGGAAAGCGTTTATTTCCGGAGTATTCTGTCGGGGGAAGCGTTTATTTCCGGAGCGTTTTGTCGGGGAGTGTTTGTTTCCTGAGTTTGGTGGGTTAGCTGTTTAAAAAAGGAGCGGGAAAAGAAATCCCGCCCCTCTTTTAGGTTGACATAAATGCACATCGGTCAAACGACCGTTTCACCTGCAGATTTTCAGGAGATCGGCTCGAAGTCGGCCGCGCCGTGTTTGCAGAGCGGGCAGATGAAGTCTTCGGGAAGCTCATCGCCTTCATAGATATAGCCGCATACCGTGCAGACAAAGCCTTTCTTTCCTTCTGTCTTGGGTTTCGGCTTGACGTTCTGCTGATAGTAGGTGTAGGTCATCGTATCCTTATCGGACATGACGCGGGCTTCGCTGACTGTGCAGATGAACATGCCGTGTGTATCCATATCGATGTAGTTCTGTACATCGAGGGAGAGGAAGGCGTTGATGTAACGCGGCAGGAAC
Organism: Eubacterium sp.; assembly: GCA_021442545.1. Lineage (GTDB taxonomy): Bacteria > Bacillota > Clostridia > Lachnospirales > Lachnospiraceae > Bilifractor. The sequence continues at coordinate 545 of JABUSX010000027.1, forward strand.
ATCAGACCGTTATCGGAACGGAGACCTTCGTAATCCGCAAATTTATCTACGTTTCGTCCGCTCTGGAAGCCGAAGTGCTCAAAGACAGAGAAGGGCGCCTCTACGGACAGGCAGTTTACGTTCAGTTTCTTTGTCTTTTTGATCACGTCGTGAGAGAAGTTTCGTTTGTTGATGGTGACGGCAACGCGGTTAGGATTGTCGGTCAGCTGGGTAACGGCATTGACGATCAGACCGTTGTCCTTTGTTCCGTCATTGCAGGTCACAACATAGAGACCGTAGCCGATCCGGAAGAGAGCGGTAAGGTCATTCTTGTTGGCCAGCTCCTCAAGACGTGCCGAATAGTCGCGGCAGAGTTCCGAGGCCATTTTTTCGAGGTTCTCTTTTGCACCGTCGCAGAGAGAGGAACGAATCGTCACGGAGGTGTTCAGCCAGGTGAGGTTCTTGCAGTCCGCAAGCATGGCCTTCATGACTTTTCCGGCCTGCGGTGCCCAGCTGCCGTTCTCAATGATGCCGACAGTGCGGTTCCGGTAGCCGCGTTCGACCAGATCCGAAAGGAAATGCTTCATGACCGGGAAAACACCGGCATTATAGGTCGTGCTGGCAAGGACGATCTTGCTGTAGCGGAACGCATTTTCCACATTTTCTGCCCAGTCTTCACGGGCAAGATCAACGAGACGTACGGCCGGTGCGCCTTTTTCCTTGCAGAGAGAAGCAAGGAGTTCGGCAGCTTCTTTCGTATGTCCGTAAACGGATGTGTAGGCGATCGCAATGCCGTCTGTTTCAGGCTCATAGGAAGACCATACATCATAAAGATGCAGATAGTGTCCGAGATCTTCTTTCAGAACGGGTCCGTGCAGCGGGCAGATCGTCTGGATGTCCAGACCGGAAGCTGCCTGCAGAAGTTTCTGAACCTGTGCGCCGTATTTTCCGACAATGCCGAAGTAGTAGCGGCGTGCTTCGCAGTCCCAGCCTTCGGGATCGACGACGTCGTTCGCACCGAACTTGCCGAATCCGTCGGCAGAGAAGAGGACTTTGTCCTTGCTGTCATAGGTGACCATGACTTCCGGCCAGTGGACCATCGGAGCAAAGATGAAGGTCAGCTCGTGGCTGCCGAGAGACAGGGTTCCCATGTTGGCCACTTCCAGGCGTTTGGATGTGATTGCCGGACGGAAGAAATTGTCAAGCATGGTGAAGGTCTTTGTGTTTGCAACAAGTGTGGCATCCGGGAAGGTTTCGGCAAAGAGGGCAATGTTTGCGGAATGATCCGGTTCCATATGCTGGATGATGAGGAAGTCCGGTTCTTTTCCAGCCAGGGCTGTAGCGATATTGGCAAGCCATTCTTCCTCAAAACGGGCATCGACCGTATCAAAAACCGCAATCTTTTCATCTAAGATCACATAAGAATTATAGGACATACCGTTCGGAACCGGATACTGTCCTTCGAAAAGATCGACCTCATGATCATTTACACCAATGTAGCGGATATCGTTTGTAATCGTCATAAATTTCTCCTGTTCTGTAGCTATTAGAATTCCGTTCTTCTGCGAAAAGCATGTTCTGCAGATAAAAATACGTTCCTGTTCTTCCTGTAGAAAATATGTTTTTCCCGGTAGATTCCGCCACCTGTGTATAGTTGCGCAAGGGCGGAATATACAGCCTGATCTATGTTAAATATAGTCAATCCGGACGATGATTGCAATCGAAAATCGGGCCGGTATATAAAAACAGGGCTGCCGCAGTCTGTTCTGCAGCAACCCTGCCTTATCTGTTTGTTTTTTATAGGATGTCCTTAAGCTTCCCGCAAAAACTTTGCCATGCAGGAACCCTGCGAACGCATCCGCCGGATAAGACGGCCTTTTAAGGAATCTTAGTATGTGATGCCTTCCCAAACCATAGCGTCAGCAACTTTTAAGAAACCTGCAACGTTAGCACCAACAACGAGGTTGCCAGGCTGGCCTGCGATCTCAGCAGCTTCTGCACATGCTTTGTAGATGTTAACCATGATCTCATGAAGTTTTGCATCAACTTCTTCTGCTGTCCAGTAGATTCTCTCGGAGTTCTGAGTCATCTCAAGACCGGAGGTAGCAACACCACCTGCGTTAGCAGCTTTTGCCGGACCAACGAGAACGCCTGCAGCGAGGAATGCCTTTGTAGCTTCTAATGTACATGGCATGTTAGCACCTTCGCATACGCACTGAACGCCGTTAGCGATGAGGAGTTTTGCACTCTCTTCGTCGATATCGTTCTGTGTAGCACATGGAAGAGCGATGTCACATTTGATGGACCAGATGCCTTTGCAGCCTTCTGTGTAAGTGGAGCCTTCGTGTGTGTCAACATATTCTTTGATACGTGCACGGCGAACTTCTTTGATATCCTGGATAGCCGGAAGATCGATGCCGTTCGGATCGTAGATGTAGCCGTTGGAGTCGCACATAGCAACAACTTTACCGCCGAGCTCTGTAGCTTTCTTGCAGGCATAGATTGCAACGTTACCGGAACCGGAGATAACAACGGTCTTGCCTTCGAAGCTTGTGCCGTTTGCTTTAAGAACTTCGTTTGTGTAGTAGCAAAGGCCGTAGCCTGTAGCTTCTGTTCTGATCAAGGATCCGCCTGCGCCTACTTTCTTACCTGTAAGAACGCCTGTGAATTCGTTTCTTAATCTCTTGTACTGACCGAATAAGTAACCGATCTCACGGCCGCCTACGTTGATGTCACCTGCAGGAACGTCTGTGTCAGCACCGATGTGTTTGCAAAGCTCTGTCATGAAGCTCTGGCAGAATGCCATAACTTCTCTGTCTGAC
>JABUSX010000072.1 GCA_021442545.1 Eubacterium sp.
GAGACAAAGTGCGGAGAGGAATTCTCCAAGGATCTTGCAGGCCTTGCGGAAGTATTCGTGAACGATGCCTTCGGAACGGCCCACAGAGCACATTGCTCGAACGTTGGCGTTACGGAGTATATTGATACCTGCGCAGTCGGCTATCTGATGCAGAAAGAGATCGACTTCCTCGGAAACGCCGTGGAAAATCCGGTACGTCCCTTCGTTGCGATCCTCGGCGGCGCCAAGGTTGCAGACAAGCTGAATGTAATCAACAACCTGCTCGAGAAATGCGATACCCTGATCATCGGCGGCGGCATGGCTTACACCTTCCTGAAGGCAAAAGGCTATGAAATCGGAAAGTCTCTGCTCGATGAATCCAAGGTCGATTACTGTAAGGAAATGATCGCAAAGGCGGAAAGCCTCGGCAAACAGCTGCTTCTTCCGATCGATACCGTCTGCATTCCGGAGTTCCCGAACCCGATCGACGCACCTGTTGAAACGACCATCGTTGCGGCTGACAAGATGCCGGCCGACCAGGAAGGTGCCGATATCGGACCCGAAACGATCGCTCTTTTCAGTGATGCGGTTAAGAATGCAAAGACTGTTGTCTGGAACGGACCGATGGGTGTTTTCGAAAATCCGATCCTTGCAGCCGGTACAAAGGCTGTTGCTGCCGCACTGGCAGATACAGATGCCACGACCATCATCGGCGGCGGAGATTCCGCTGCGGCCGTAAACCAGATGGGCTTCGGCGACAAGATGTCCCATATCTCCACCGGCGGCGGAGCTTCTCTTGAATTCCTTGAAGGCAAAGAGCTTCCCGGTGTTGCAGCTGCGGATGACAAATAATTTCAACACAGAAAGGAAAAGAAAAATGTCAAGAAGAAAGATCATTGCCGGCAACTGGAAAATGAACATGACCCCGACAGAGGCGGTTGCTCTCTGTGAGACCCTGAAACCCCTCGTTGCAGGTGCGGATGCGGATATCGTCTTCGGCGTTCCGGCGATCGACATTATTCCGGTCGTAAAGGCCTGTGAAGGAACCGAGATCGCAGTTGCTGCCGAAAATATGTATTTCGAAGAAAAAGGCGCTTACACGGGCGAGATCGCACCGGCTATGCTGGTCGACGCCGGCGTCAAATACGTGATCCTCGGACATTCCGAGCGCAGAGAGTATTTCTGTGAGACATCAGAAGATGTCAACAAGAAGGTCCTGAAGGCATTTGAACATGGCCTGACCCCGATCATGTGCTGCGGAGAGTCCCTTGAGCAGCGCGAGCAGGGCATCACGGTGGAATGGATCCGCCAGCAGGTCAAGGTCGGTCTTCAGAACGTGACGGCCGAGCAGGCTAAGACAGCGGTCATTGCCTACGAACCGATCTGGGCGATCGGCACAGGCAAGACGGCCACAAACGATCAGGCACAGGAAGTCTGCGGAGCGATCCGTGAACTGATCGCCGAGATCTATGATCAGGAAACAGCAGATGCGATCCGTATTCAGTACGGCGGTTCCGTCAACGCAGGAAACGCGGCAGAGCTTTTTGCCATGCCGGATATTGACGGCGGTCTTGTCGGCGGCGCATCTCTGAAAGCCGATTTCGGTACTATTGCCCAGGCATAAACAGTAAGCGAAGAGGAGAAAAATCATGGAAAGAAAGTGGGTCTATCTTTTTACCGAAGGTCATGCGGATATGCGTGAACTTCTCGGCGGCAAAGGTGCAAACCTTGCTGAGATGACGAGGATCGGACTGCCGGTTCCGCAGGGTTTTACGATTACAACGGAAGCCTGCACACAGTACTATGAAGACGGTCGTGAGATCAATTCCGAGATCCAGGCTCAGATCGAAGAGCATATCGGCAAGATGGAAGAGATCACCGGCAAAAAATTCGGCGATCTGGAAAATCCGCTTCTGGTTTCCGTTCGTTCCGGTGCGCGCGCATCCATGCCGGGCATGATGGACACGATCCTCAACCTCGGACTGAATGAACAGGTCGTGGAAGTTCTTGCAGAACGTTCCGGCAACCCGCGCTGGGCATGGGACTGCTATCGCAGATTCATCCAGATGTATTCCGATGTCGTCATGGAAGTCGGCAAGAAGTATTTCGAAGAGCTGATCGACAAGATGAAAGATGAAAAGGGAGTCAGCCTCGATGTCGATCTGGATGCCGAAGATCTGAAGAAACTGGCCGGCCAGTTCAAGGCAGAATACAAGGCAAAGATCGGACAGGACTTCCCGGCAGATGCAAAGGAACAGCTGATGGGTGCCGTCAAGGCCGTTTTCCGTTCCTGGGACAACCCGCGCGCGAACGTATACCGCCGCGACAATGATATCCCGTACAGCTGGGGCACAGCCGTCAACGTACAGGCTATGGCCTTCGGCAACATGGGCGATGACTGCGGCACGGGTGTTGCCTTCACACGCGACCCGGCAACCGGTTCCAAGGGTCTGTTCGGTGAGTTCCTGACCAATGCGCAGGGCGAAGACGTTGTGGCCGGTGTCCGTACACCGATGCATATCAGCCAGATGGAAGAGAAATTCCCTGAGGCGTTCAAACAGTTCCAGGATGTCTGCAATACACTTGAGAAACATTATCGTGACATGCAGGATATGGAATTTACCGTTGAGCACGGCAAACTCTACATGCTGCAGACCCGTAACGGCAAGAGGACGGCTCAGGCTGCCCTGAAGATCGCCTGTGATCTGGTTGACGAAGGCATGCGTACCGAAAAAGAAGCCGTTGCGATGATCGATCCGAGAAACCTGGATACGCTGCTTCATCCGCAGTTCGATACAGCCGCTCTGAAGGCTGCAACACCGATGGGCAAGGGTCTTGGTGCTTCTCCGGGTGCCGCCTGCGGTAAGATCGTCTTTACGGCAGACGATGCCGTGGAATGGGCAGCCCGCGGTGAAAAAGTTATCCTGGTACGTCTTGAGACTTCTCCGGAAGATATCACCGGCATGAAGTCCGCACAGGGTATCCTGACGGTCCGCGGCGGCATGACCAGCCACGCAGCCGTTGTTGCCCGCGGCATGGGCGAATGCTGCGTATCCGGCTGCGGCGATATCAGCATGGACGAAGCCAACAAGAAATTTACGCTTGGCGGCAAGGAATATCATGAAGGCGACTTCATCTCCATCGACGGATCGACCGGCAATATCTACGACGGAATCATCCCGACCGTGGATGCCACCATCGCCGGCGAATTCGGCCGCATCATGGGATGGGCCGACAAGTACCGCAGAATGAAAGTCCGTACGAATGCCGACACACCGAAGGATGCAATGAAAGCCCGCGAACTCGGTGCCGAAGGTATCGGCCTTTGCCGTACAGAGCATATGTTCTTCGAAG
>JABUSX010000321.1 GCA_021442545.1 Eubacterium sp.
TTTCTTTCCCGTATGGTCGCCGCTTCCGTCAGATCCGTGCCGCGCAGGAGTGCGTTCTTTCCAAAACGGTTTTTTATGTGAAGAACCGCCTTCTGCAGCTGCTTTTCCCGCTCCCGTTTCCTGTCCTCTTCAAAAAACAGGGCGATCTGCTCCGGCCGGCTTTCCGGAACGAGTGCATTGCAGGATACGCTGAAGCGGCGGATCATCGCCCCGTCCTCTCCGAACGCATCAAAAAATTCTTCCCGGAGCCCGTCATAAGCAGAGAGAACCTCCGGCAGGATGACCGCCGCGGCATTTGATGCCGTCGGAATGTCCACGGTGCGGCGCAGCGGCCTCCTTCCGGCCGCATGGGTAAAGCCGACCAGAAATGTCACGGATGAAGTGGCCATCTTCCGCTCCAGCATGTCCATGCAAAGCTGGTCCGTCATTTCCTGCAGGATCACGCGCCCCTCCGCGAAGGTATAATCCCGCATCAGAACCTGTCCGGAGGACAGGCTGGTTGACTTCGGCTTGTAGGCCTTGATGTCCCGGATCGTCGTCGTCTCCCGCCCCCAGGCGTGGTCGATCAGAAGCTCTGCGTTGATCCCGAAGGCATGATAGAGGATCTCTTCCTTCGTCAGAGCCGTCTGCCGCATCGTGAAAATGCCCATCCGGGCGAGCCGCCCGGCCGTGCCGGAACCGATCTGCCAGAAGTCCGTAAGCGGACGATGATCCCAGAGCCTTTCCCGGTATGTATTTTCATTCAGAACGGCAACGTAGTTTTCCGCATGCTTTGCAAGAATATCGAGTGCGATCTTGGCCAGATACAGATTCGTCCCGACACCGGCCGCCGCACGGACTCCGATCTCATCGCGGATGCGTTCCATCAGCATGACGGCCATTTCCTCCGCCGTCATGCCGTAGGTGTGCAGGTAAGGCCCCACGTTCAGAAAGGCTTCGTCAATGGAGTATACATGTATATCTTCCGGAGAAAGATACCGCAGGTAAACACCGTAGATCTCTGCCGCATAATCGATATATTTCTGCATGCGCGGCGGCGCCATGATATAGGAAAGCCCCTGCGGGATCTCATAGACACGGCAGCGATTGCGCACCCCCTTCGCCCGAAGAGACGGCGAAACCGCCAGGCAGATCGTTCCCCTGCTCCGCTCGGGATCGGCCACGACCAGATCCGTCGTCATCGGATCCAGGCCGCGCTCCACGCACTCCACCGAAGCATAGAACGATTTCAGATCGATACACAGGCTGTTGTATTCCGCTGCTTTTTCCATAATGTTCCTCTCTTCCGAAAACAGTATACAATACTTTTTCAAAAAAGAGAACATATGTTCGATTTTTGAATTGAAAAATATATTGAACAGATGAAATTATGTAAACAAAAAAAACACCTTTCGGTGCAGGTAAGAGAGGCGGGAACCGGATCTTTTCAGGAACCGTACACAGAATGCCTTTTCCGGGATCCATCCTCTGCGTCAGAGTTCTTAGCTCTATGTGTAAAAACAGCCGGACAGGTGAACCCGTCCGGCCGCTCATGTATTCTGTATTTTATTTTTTTACCTTCCGCTTCAGCGGATCACTCCATGCAGAAAAGTAATTCTTCCCGTCGACCGTCTTATAGGTGCGGATCCGTACATAATAGGTCTTTCCTTTTTTGATCGATTTGGTGATGCTCTTCTTTACGTTCGTGTTTCCTTTTACAGTAACGGTCTTTGCAGATGAGAAACTGCTGTCTGCCGCATACTGGATCTGATATCCGGTCACCTTGCTGTTTCGTTTCCACACGGCTGTCAGCTTCGATGCGGAAGGATTCGTCAGCTTCGTCAGCGACGTAGCTTTCGGTTTGACCGTTACCTTGATCTTTTTCGTCACGTCATAACAACTCGGCGTTGCCTTGCCCTTGATCGTGATGACCGCAGAACCGACAAAGTTCTTCGGAATCGTCACAACACCCCTGGATGAGACTTTGACCAGCGTATTGTCTGACTTATAAGACAGTGTCGTGGGTGCTTTTAACGTGGCTCCGATCGAGACTTTCTGAGCTGTCGAAGCCGTTGTTCTGGAAATGCTCTTTGCCGTGATGGCGTTGTCTGCCTTAAGGACTTTCCCGTTTTGATAAAAAACAACGGATGAATTGACAGCAGCGAAACCGCCATAGTGAGGATCCTCAGCGTCATCCACGTGGTAGGACCGGAAATAACCGTCTTCGTAAATTGTTCCCCGCTTTACACAGGATATCAGAATATCGCAGCCGCTCACATCCAGTTTACTGAACTGATTGGGATAACAGGCGAGTCCTAATAATTCGGAACAGCCGCGGACATCCAGCTGCCGGAGCTGATTTCCGCCGCAATACAGGTCCGTCAGAGAAGGACAGTTCCGCACATCCAGCTTCTGAAGCTGATTTCGGCCGCACATCAGTATTTTCAGAGAGGAACAGCCGCCCAGATCCAGCTGCTGAAGCTGATTTTCGGAACAATCCAGTTCTTTCAAAGCGGAACAGCCGCTCACATACAATTCCTGCAGTTCCCCTACACCGCAATACAGATATTCCAAAGAGGAACAGCCGCGGACATCCAGCTTCCGGAGCTGATTTTCCGTAACATACAGCCTCGTCAGATGTGTAAAATACTCTATGCCCTGTAAAGACGCTGCGGAAGATCCGGTAAGACCTATATACGTAATGTTCTGTATTTCACTTTCACTGAGAGACCCATCCGCATCTGTATCAAAGTTATCTTTGACATACGAACGGAAAACGCTGTCCGGAAAATTCGTCTCATTAACAGCAATTCCTCCGCTCTGCGCTTCCGGTTCATCTCCGGAATCTTTTTCGTCTTTCGGATCTTCTTTAAATTCTTCGGCCGTTTCCGGGTCCACATCCGGACCCTGTAAATCACTCACCTCTTCAAAAGCGGAAATGTCTTCGAAGATGTTTTTTTCAGGAATACTGTCCTCAGAAATGTCTGTTTCTGTGTCCGGCGAAGAAACCTCTTCATAGAAAGACTCCTCTGTAACCGGATTTTCGATATCCGAACCGTCTTCCGAAATCCATTCCGTTTCGCCGGCCGGATCTGCAAGATCCGCAGGATCAATGATTTCTGCTTCGTCCAAATCCGAAACATCCGTATAGAATATATCTGTTTCTGATGAGTCCGGTCCGTCTGCGTTCAGCTCTTCCGTTATCACGTTTTCAGATCCGGTTTCCGCCGCTGCATCCGCCCCTTCCGAAGCAAACACCGGGGTCACGCACGTTGAACACAGTGTAAGCGTAAGGATAACGGCTGCGATTTTTTTCTTCATTTTGTTTCTCCCTCATATAAATGCCGAAAG
>JABUSX010000243.1 GCA_021442545.1 Eubacterium sp.
ATCATATTCATACTGCCGTTCATAAACGACGATCTCATTAAAAAGCAGAGCTTCGGTCATATCCGGATCCACAACAAGCAGACCCTCATGAATATGCTGAAGTGCAATCTGATATTCTCCGTTTTCAATAGCGCAAAGTGCCAGTCCGTTATGGCCGGCGGCGGGTTCTGTTCCCTTGTCAATACAAGTCTGATAAATATCCGCAGCCGCCGTAAGATTGTTTTCATTCAGATAAATCCGTCCAAGCAGGGCGGCAGCACCTCTGACACCTCCTTCGATCGCCTGTTTCAGACAAAGAACCGCCTGATCATAATCTCCGAGAAGAAAATGGATCTTTCCAAGCTGATAGGCATCTTCATCTGATTCCGTACTTTTGGACTGTGCCTTTCGCAGATACTCCGCTCCGTCTGCCTGACGATTCACGGCAGAATAAAGGTCGTATATCTGAAGATAAACTTCAAATGACGGATTGTTTTCCACAGCCCTCTGAAAATCCTGATCCGCCTGGCCGAATTTCCCGGCTTCTGCATACAGTTTTCCTCTCAGAAGATAGGCCGTTCCCGCATTATCTCCTTTCAGAAGCTGACTGTAGATCGTCAGCGCCTTATCCGGCTGCCCGTTTTCCACATAGGCTTTTGCCAGATACAGATCCACATCTTCAACAAAAGCCTTGTTCAGACCGGGATGTTCCGTTGTGTCCAGACAGGAGGTAAATGAGGTAATCGCATTTTCATAGTCATCTTTTTCCAGATAGACCAGCCCCTGTCCCCGATGTCCGAGCGCTTCCTGCCCCTTTGTCTGAATACTTTCGCTGAAAAGAGAAAAGGCTTTATCCCACTCGCCGGACTGCAGTGCCGCCACGCCAAGCTCATAGGAAGTCAGTTCCGCCGGCTTTACGCTGCAGCCGCCGAGAAACAATCCGTTCAGCAGGAGAAAAGAGATCATGCAGATACAAAATCCCCGGAGAACAGATTTATTTTCTGTTTTCTTTCTGCCTTTATGCATTATTCACCAACCGCAAATCCTTCCGCAATAATAACATCAATAACCCGCTGACAGCAGGCCTCACAGATCTCCGTGGAAACAGCCTCGACCATAACACGGACAAGCGGTTCCGTACCGCTCTTCCGCACAAGAATGCGCCCCTCGTCGCCCAGTTCTTCGGCCACGGTCTTTGCAGCCGCCTGCACTTTTTCGTTTTCGAGAGTCTCATTCCCGTCATGCACGCGGATGTTCCGCAGAACCTGGGGATAGACCGGCATCTCCTCCGAGAGAGAAGCCAGAGAGCGTTTTCTTTCGATCATGACACCCATGAGCATCAGAGAGGTCAGGATCCCGTCGCCGGTCGTCGCATGTTTCATAAAAATAATGTGCCCGGACTGCTCCCCGCCGAGATCATATCCGCGAAGCATCATTTCCTCCACAACATACTTATCGCCGACCTGCGTCTGAACCGTACGGAGACCATCACGCTCACATGCTTTTTTCAGACCCAGATTGCTCATGACCGTTGTTACGATCGTATGTTCGGAAAGCTTGCCGGCCTCATCCCGGTACTTTCCGCAGATGTACATGATCTTGTCGCCATCCACGATGTTGCCCTTTTCATCAACGGCAAGACACCGGTCCGCATCTCCGTCATAGGCAAATCCGACATCCAGCTGGTTTTCCCTTACAAACTGCTGCAGCGACTCCAGATGTGTAGAACCGCACCCGCGGTTGATATTCGTTCCGTCCGGGTTATTGTGAATAACAAAGGTCTGTGCTCCAAGTGCGTCGAAAACGCTTTTTGCCACAGAAGAAGCACTTCCGTTCGCACAGTCCAGCCCGACCCTTTTTCCCTTGAAGGAACGGGACGGAACAGAGATCAGATGCCCGATGTAACGGTTTCTTCCGGCCGAAAAGTCGATCGTCCTGCCGATATTTTCACGGGTCGCAAACGGAATCTCCGCGATCTCCCCGTCAATGTACCGTTCGATCTGCTCTTCGATATCCGCATTGATCTTTTTCCCGGAACCGGAAATGATCTTGATCCCGTTGTCGTAGTATGGATTATGGCTGGCAGAAATCATGATCCCGCAGTCAAAATGTTCGGTACGTACCACAAAGGAAACACTGGGTGTCGGCGTGACGTGGAGCAGATACACATCTGCGCCCGATGCCGTAAGCCCGGCCGAAAGCGCGTCTTCAAACATATAACTGGAACGCCTTGTATCTTTTCCGATCGCGATCTGTGCCCTGTGATCCCTTCCGAAATACCATCCCAGATAACGGCCGACCCGAAAGGCATGCTGCACGGTCAGCCCGACATTTGCTTCTCCCCTGAATCCGTCAGTTCCAAAATATTTCCCCATATTTCGCATTCACTCCCCAATATACAAATTCATATTAAAATACCTCAGGATATTTTCCTTCGTCTGTCAGTCTCCGGAATGCCTCTTTCACGGACGCCTTGTCTTCCTGGTAAGTAACGCCGAACCAGGTTTCCGTTGTGGAAAGTACATCCACATATGCCTTTCCGGCTTTAAGAAGGCTGTCGATGAAGCCGGGAAGAAGGAATTCACTCTTCAGTTCGTTTGCAGCGCCGCCTGCAAGGAAGTCTGTAAAACCTTCTTCTAACAGCGGCAGAACCGAAGGCTGAAGTCCCCATAAATTCATGGAAACGGGTGTCTCCGCCGCAATCGGCACAGGGGTCTCACCGGACATTACGGCAGCACCGGTTCCGGTCTTTACGATATTAAAGGTCTCGGTGATTTCTTCAAGGCGGCCCTTTTCATTGACACGGCAGACACCGCGCGTCACACCGCCGTTTTCACTCAGCGTATTGCCGAGCTGAAAAGCTACCATGGAAATTCTTTCCTGATCCCCTTTTTCAGAAGCGTCCGAAAGATAAGCATTCATCTTGCGATAGGGTTCCTTTCCGTAGTAATCATCGGCATTGATAACCGCAAAGGGCTCATTGATCAGTCCCTTGCAGGAAAGGATCGCCTGACCGGTGCCCCAGGGTTTCGTTCTTCCTTCAGGGACCGTAAATCCGGCCGGAAGAGCATCCATTTCCTGAAACGCATAAACAACTTCAATCTTATCTTCGATCCGTTTTCCGACAGCCTCTCTGAAATCAGCTTCAATATCCTTCCGGATGATGAACACGACCTTGCTGAAACCTGCCTCCATCGCATCCCGGATCGAGTAATCGATAATGATCTGTCCGGACGGGCCGACCGGTTCGATCTGCTTGATCCCTTTTCCGAATCTGCTTCCTATTCCGGCTGCCATTATTACAAGAGTCGTTTTTTTCATTTGTTTATGCCTCCGTATTTT
>JABUSX010000062.1 GCA_021442545.1 Eubacterium sp.
CGTGTGATCTGCAGCAGATCTTCGTGTCGTTTCAGAAAGGATATTAAATGGAAAAAGAAATGGGAATTGTTGAGCGCGCCGCCGAATTCTGTCTGAGAGTTCACGGCGGCGTGAGACGGAAAAACGGACTCCCGTATATTCTTCATCCGATGGAAACAGCGGTGATTATCGGTACGATGACAGATGATGACGAAGTGATTGCAGCAGGATTGCTGCACGACGTTGTTGAAGATACGGAATGCGGTCTGGAAGAGATCCGCAGAGAATTCGGTGACAGGGTCACAGAACTGGTTCTGCTCGAAACGGAGGATAAACGTAAAGGAACTCCCAAGAACGAAACATGGAAGATACGCAAAGAAGAATCGCTGGATATCCTGCGCAGCAGCGGCAGCAGGGATGCGTATATTCTGTGGATGGGAGATAAGCTTTCAAACATGCGTTCCTTCTACAACATGAAACTGAAAGAAGGGGACTCTATGTGGAAGCGCTTCAACGAATCGAATCCCGACATGCAGGCCTGGTATTATTACGCAGTGGAAGATGTGCTTTCGGATCTCCGCGATACGGCTGCCTGGAAAGAATATCATCTTCTCTGTGAACTTGTTTTCGGAAAGCGAAAAGACTGAAATTACAAAAAAAATTAATTCTTATTGACTTTCAGATGACAAATCACTATAATAAGCGATGCTGATTGATTCGCCGCGAGTCAGTTCGGGGTGACAGCAAAATCGATGCGTGGCTCAGTTTGGTAGAGCGCTGCGTTCGGGACGCAGAGGCCGCTGGTTCGAATCCAGTCGCATCGATTTTTTTTTGCGTTAAAAATCAGAAAATGTCAAAGTGTAAAATTCCTGCAGATCTTTCAGAAATCCCCTGAAAACACCAAAAATCACAAAATATTAAACAATTTATTTCTATAAATCGGTCAAAAATTACATTTTCCTCTGGTAATTTTTAAATTTTCGTTCATAATATACATATATGTATGTATAAGGGGAGAGGAAGAATAAATTCTTCCGTAATTATGGGGAGTTCTGCAACAAAATGATACGTAAAATTATCGTTGTCCTTTTTTCTTTTTGTACGCTTTGTTCACTTATTTCAATGTCTTCTGTTCCGGCAGAGGCGTCATCTGTGAACACAAAGTATGAAATCAGGCTGACAAGAGGGGGGACGACAAAGGTTGAGGGGCATTTTGATGATAATCTGGAAAAGCAGATGGTGGATATGCTGAACGATTATCGCAGGAAAAACGGGCTGCCGGCGCTGAAAGTAAAGAAAGCCCTGGAAAAGGCTGCAGATAAGAGGGCAGAAGAATCTTCGTATCTATTCAGTCATATCCGTCCAAACGGAAAAAACTGGAGTACCGTGTCTGCTTTTACGAGGGGAGAAAACCTGGCGAGCGGAAATAACTCGATCCAATCACAGCTGGATCTCTGGAAGAGGTCTATGTCACACAGGGCAAACCTGTTAAAGAAGGATTTCAAAACCGTAGGTGTAAGCTGTTTCTGGAGAAGATACAGAAGCAAGCTTGGCAAGACCTATTACCTGCGTTATACGGTGATTGAATTCGGCTGACCGGGAGTTAATGAAGAGACGATCCGGTAAAAGTTACAGCAGAGTATAAAAGATAAATACGGAAGCCGGATATGAAGACTGAGTACAGAAACCGGGAACGGAAATCCGATATGAAAATCGGATATGTAAAATGAATGAGAAACCGGAAATATGTCAGCAGTTTAAGGAGGAAGATGTATGAGCAACAAAAGCACCCCGTTGGCAAGACCTTTGAAGGTAGGAAAGAAAACAGCTGCAAACAGATTCTGCATTCAGCCCATGGAATGCTCGGATTCGACTCCTACAGGCGGCTTTTCGGAAAGAAGCATAGAGCGGTATACAAATCTGTTCAAGGGCGGAGCCGGTATCATTGTATTCGAATCCATTACGCTTCAGAGGGATTATATTGCCAGAACAAACCAGATCTCTCTGAATATCAACGACCCTGAAAGCATCAAAGCGTGGGCAGAGTTTATCAAAAAGATGAAGGATATCAATCCGGATCCGCTTCTGATCATTCAGCTGACACATTCGGGCGAGATCTCCGGCGGCGGGGAAGGCAGAAGGATGTGCGTAAAGCCTCTCTACGGATTTGAAGGTGATCTGATCACGGATGAATATGCGGACGATGTCATACAGACCTGGGCAAAAGCATCAAAGATCCTGTATGACTGCGGCGCAGATGGTGTGGACCTGAAACTCTGCCACGGATATCTTGGTTCTCAGATCCTTCGTCCCTACAATGACCGTGACTGGAAATACGGCGGAAGCTGGGAGAAGAGAAGCAGCTTTGCATATAATCTGTATGATGCGGTTCGTAAGGAAGTTCCGGATCCTTCTTTCATACTGGGTTCCAAGATCTCCATGTGGGAAGGCATACCGGGAGGACAGGGCAGTGCCGGTCCGGATACCCCGATCATAGATCTTACCGAATCCATAGATCTCTGCAAGGGCCTTGTTGATCATGGCGCCAGCTTCATCCTTCAGTCGACAGGAACACCGGTACATACCTGTGCCCTTCATATGCCTGACAGGAGAAAGGCAGATGATACCTATATCCATATGACCATGGCCAAGATCATCGAAGACAACGTTCCGGATGATATCTGTGTCATCGGAAGCGCGTACTCGGTCATCAACAAGGGAAAGAATACACTGAAGGCAGTTCCGCCGGAATGGAATTCCCTGATCCACTGGGGAAATTACAATATCGATCATGGATATGTCGATATGATCGCTCTCGGAAGACAGTCACTGGCAGATCCGATGCTTCCCGTAAAATATCTGGAAGACAGAGAAGATGAGATCAACTGGTGCGTCGCATGTGACAGCTGTGCAGAACTCCTTACCCAGCAGGAGAACGTAGGCTGTGTCGTACACAATAAGCCATATGCCGAAGTTCTGAGAGAATGCCGTAAGAACAAAGGAAGAGTAACGGAAACACAGATCGGCGGATAAATGGGAATCAGAACAGATCGAGTTATGTAAAACAGAGAGGGGCGCCGTCCTGCGGCAGCCCCTCTGTTATTTTTTATTGTATGATAAAACCGCCATGCGGCCGCTGTGCCTGCGTAAACAGATGTCTGAAAAATCATAAATCCAGGCATTTGAAATGGTATAATAAAAAAATACCGGTGAGGCAGATAAGTGAAAAGTAAGGAGCGGAAGACAGGATGGCCGAACAGGAAAGCAGAACATTTGCATTCAGAGAAATGCGGCGTTTTAAACAGAAGATGAGCGAAGAAGAAATCCGGGACCTGCTGCA
>JABUSX010000009.1 GCA_021442545.1 Eubacterium sp.
GCCTTCTTCCACAGCCTTTGAAATAATCTCACACTCTACAAATCTTCCGTTAACAAATATATTTTCATAGTTTCTGTTTGCCCTGAACATTTCAGGCTTACCAATATAGCCTCTGATACTGATAAATTCAGAATCAAAGGATAAAGGCAGTAATCTTTCCTTAACATCCCTGCCGAATATCCTGTATATAACATCCATGGAGTTATTGTTTCCCGGAGTCTGGAAAATGCTCTTGCCGTTATTAATGAATTCTACGGATATTTCAGGATGAGACAAGGCCAGGTGTTCCATCATTCCTGCAACGTGAGACCCTTCCGTCTGGTCAGATTTAAGAAACTTCTTTCTTGCTGGAACATTATAGAATAAATCCCTTACAATTATGGTGGTTCCATCCGGGGCACCAATATCCTCAAAAGACAGTTCTTTTGAGCCTTCAATCAAATAACGGGTACCAAGAAGGTCTGATTTTACCTTGGTTATTAATTCAACGGATGAAACTGCACATATGCTGGATAAGGCTTCACCTCTGAAACCTAAAGATTTAATGCTGGTAAGATCATTAAAGTCTGTTATTTTGGAGGTGGCATGTCTTAAAAATGCCTTTCGAACCTCTTCTTTTGGAATTCCCATTCCATTATCGGTAACACGAATAAAGCTGCATCCGCCGTTTTTTATTTCAACAGTTATGGCGGTAGCACCTGAATCAATGGAATTTTCGCATAATTCCTTTACTACATTTAAGGGTCTGTCTACCACCTCTCCTGCAGCTATCTGATCTATTGTTGTTTCATCAAGTATATTTATTACGTGCATGTTTACCATCTGTTCTTTAACATGTTCTGGAGCTTGTATAATCTGTTTAAGGCATCTATGGGTCTTAAGGATTCCAAATCCATTTCCTTAAGTTCATTTAAAACATCCTCGTCCGTTGAGGTGTCAAATAAAGAAATCTGTCCCAAATCCACTTCGTCATAGGATACCTTTTTAATCTTTTCATCCTTGGTATCAATGGCTATTTCCTGTATCTTTTCCGAAATATCATTATCAACAAGGGATTTGACAATTTCTTTCGCCCTGTCTGTAACCATATCCGGAACGCCGGCTAACTTTGCAACCTGAATTCCGTAGGATTTATCTGCGCCACCTTTAATAATTTTACGTAAAAATACTATATCGTCTCCTTTTTCCTTAACGGCAATACAGTAATTTTTTACTCCGGCAAGCTTTCCTTCGAGTTCGGTCAGTTCATGATAGTGAGTCGCAAACAGTGTCTTCGCACCCAGTTTCCGTGTATCGGCAATGTGTTCGATCACAGCCCAGGCGATCGACAGACCGTCAAAGGTGCTCGTGCCGCGGCCGATCTCATCCAGGATCAGCAGGCTTTTCGGTGTTGCATTTTTCAGTATGTGCGCCACTTCCTGCATTTCCAGCATGAAGGTGGACTGTCCGCTCGAAAGATCATCGGATGCTCCGACCCGCGTAAAAATACGGTCGACAATGCCGATCTCTGCCGAAGAAGCAGGAACAAACGATCCGATCTGGGCCATCAGTACAATCAGAGCACTCTGACGCATGTAGGTAGATTTACCTGCCATATTCGGTCCCGTTATCACCAGCACACGATGATCCCGCTGATCCAGCATGGTATCGTTTTCAACGAAAAGTTCCGAACGGTCCATGGCTTCAATAACCGGATGGCGCCCGCCGCGTATCCGGATCGAACCCTTATCCCGGATCACAGGGCGTACATAGCGGTTTCTTCCGGCAACCCATGAAAAGGAACAGAAAACATCCAGTTCCGCAACCGACCGTGCCGTTTTCTGTATCCTTGCAATCTGCTGCGCCACGCGCTCCCGAAGTTCACAGTACAGACGATATTCAAGAGCGTTCAGTTTATCTTCCGCACCGAGTATCTGTTCCTCAACATTCTTCAGCCGGTCTGTCGTATACCGCTCTGATCCGGCAAGCGTCTGGCGCCTGGAATAATAATCCGGCACCTTATCTTTAAAAGAATTTGTCACTTCGATGCAGTAGCCGAAGATCTTATTGTATTTGATCCGCAGTGTCCGTATCCCGGTCTTTTCCCTTTCTTCCTCCTCCATGGCGGCCAGCCAGCTTCGTCCTTCTTTTTTCGCAAGCCTGTAGGAATCGACCTTTTCGTCATAACCGTCCCGCAGAATTCCTCCGTCATGCATAGCCAGAGGCGGATCATCCTGCAGTGCATCTGCGATCCATTGACGTACATCCTGCATTTCGTCGATCTCTTCGTACAGACGATTCAGAAGCGGACAGGAAGCATCTGAAAGAAGCTGGCGGATAAAGGGAAGCATATCCAGGGAAGTCCGGAAAGCCAGAAGATCCCTGGGGTTGGCATTCTGATACACAATGCGGCTTGCCAGCCGTTCCAGATCATACACAGGCTGCAGATATTCCCGTATCTCATCCCGTATCATCGGATGATCCAGAAGTTCCCCCACGGCTTCATGACGGGCCCGGATATCTTCTGCCCGGATCAGAGGCTGTTCGAGATATTTCCGCAGAAGCCGGGCGCCCATGGCCGTTCTGGTCTTATCCAGAACCCACAGGAGAGAACCCTTTTTCTGCTTTTCTCTCATGGTTTCGGTCAGTTCGAGGTTTCGTCTGGTCGTATAATCCAGAACCATGAAACGGTCTGAAAAATACGGAATAATGCGGACCATCTGTGCCAGATCCGTTTTCTGCGTCTCATACAGGTAGCCGAACATGGCTCCCGCCGCGATCCGGCCGGAAGAAAAAACGTCCAGCCCCAGCGCCTTCATGGAAGAAACACGGAAATGTTTTTTCAGAATGTCTTCACAGGCCGTTTCCTCAAAGCAGCGGTCTTCCAGAACGGAAAGCGTAAACCCGAGGCGTTCTTTCAGATCATCCGAAAAGATACCGGACAGCAGAAGCGACTGACTGCAGAGGATCTCGGAAGGACGGAATTTCTGAATCTCGTCGATCAGTTTTCCGATGCTGTCCGTTTCGGAAAGCAGACACTCACCGGTTGAAATATCCGCAGCGGAAAGCCCGAAATCATCTCCCGTCCGAAAGACACACATCAGATAATTATTCCGCGTTTCATCCAGCTCCTCCTGCGCGATCATCGTTCCCGGGGTAACGACCCGGATGACTTCACGCCTGACGATTCCTTTTGCCGTCTTCGGATCTTCGACCTGCTCACAGACCGCAACTTTATACCCTTTTTCGATGAGACGGGCAATATAGGTATCTGCCGCATGGTGAGGTACTCCGCACATCGGAGCTCTCTCTTCAAGACCGCAGTCCTTCC
>JABUSX010000479.1 GCA_021442545.1 Eubacterium sp.
TAAGAGACTCTAAGTCTCGTCATACATATCCGTCCGCACATATGCGGGCTGATGCGCCGTATTCGTGAGCGCAGGATCTTGTTTTGTATTGCAATTCAGCGTTTGGAAATGTATAGGTTTACAAACTCATCCGAACCCCAGGTATTTTCCCCGAATTCTATCCGTTTTTTATAAAATATCCCCCTTATCCGACAGCGCTTGTGGTAAGCTGATACAAGAAAGTTGTTGATAATACAGAGTTTGAAAACCTATACATTTCAAAATTTTTATGCCAGATTATCTGCGGGAGACCGGGAATGAAAAAGAAAGTATTAGCCATTGTTCTTACGATTGCCATGTGTTCAACGTGCGTAACGCCGGTATTTGCTTCGGAATCAGCAGATACCGCAGCGGAATCCGGATCCGAAAACGAAATATTCATAGACCTCAGTGGGGATGATTACGATTCAGCAGATACGGATTCATCAGATTACGAAACTTCAGGATCGGATGAATTATTCATCATCGATCCGGAATACCCGGTCGATGAAACGGACTTCTTTTTTGAAAGCGATTCCGATACAGAAAATTTGGTCTCGGAAAGTCCTTCCTATGAGGAGATTTCTTCGACGGACGCAGAAACATATATTTCTGACGTGAGTGTCTTTGAAGAAACAGCTTCCGAAGGTATTTTTCCTGATGAAGAAGCAAGTGATTTACAGGGTTCAGATGCACCTCAGATTACAGGTGGAGATCAGAAGGAAGATCAGAATCCGGAAGTAAATGAAACATATAAGGAGGATTCCGGAAACAAAAAGAATTCTGTGAATGAAAAAGACTCCGGGAACGAACCGGAAGAACTGAGCAACGAAGAGGGCGGTATTCCTGTTGATGCAGAGCATTTTCCGGATGGAACATTTCGTTCCTATGTCAGCAGCAGCTGCGACCCGAACGGAGATGAAGTTCTCAGTGCGGACGAGATAAGTGCTGTAACGTCCATGGATCTTGAACAGGGTTTTCAAAGGAACAAAATCGGATCCCTGGAGGGAATCGGTTATTTTACATCATTAACAAGTTTGAACTGCACGTACAACAATCTGACGGCATTGAATGTGAGCGGCTGTACGGAATTATCAGATCTGAACTGCGACCATAATAATCTGACGGCATTGGATGTGAGCGGCTGTACGAAATTATCAGTTCTGAACTGTCAACGTAATAATCTGACTGAATTGGATCTGAGCGGCTGCCTTACGTCATTGACAGAATTATGGTGCGGCGTCAATGATCTGACTGAATTGGATCTGACCGGGTGTACGGCATTACAAAGGTTTAGCAGCGCGGAAAACAAGCGGCTGAGCAGTCTGAAAGTGAGCGGCCTGGCGAAATTAGAATTTCTGAATTGTAAGGACAATAATCTTAACGAACTGGATGTGAGTGGATGCAAAGATCTGAAATATTTTTATTGTGACGACAACCCGCTGAGCAGTCTGGATTTAAAGGACTGTACGGAGTTAGAAAATCTGGCTTGTCGTTATACTAATCTGAGTGAACTGGATGTAAGTGCCTGCACCGGATTAAAACATCTCGACTTCTATGGGGATAGTGCATCGTCTGTAGAGGCAGGAAACTGCAGCATACTGCTTGATACGATTAAAACCGCAAAGAGGTCAGTTACAAGAGTCGGACCTCGTTTTGAAAAAGAAGCCTTTCGTTTTCAAAAAGAATATGATGGATACTGGTCACTTATTATCTGTGATACGACCGTCAGCTTCTACGAGAACGGAAATCTGATCGTTCGTCAGGGCAGCGGTTCCGGCATAGCAATCAATGATAAGAATTTCCCGGATGATGTTTTTCGTTCATATATCCAATATTATTATGATACCGATGACGATGGATTTCTCAGTGATGATGAAATAAGGGAAGCGGACGAGATTTCACTTTCAGGTAAAGGTGTCAGTTCTCTGGAAGGAATCAAATATTTTACATCACTAGAATATCTGTTCTGTGATAATAATACGCTGAGTAAACTGGATGTGAGCGCCTGCACGGAGCTGTATGATTTAGACTGCAGCGGGAACGGGTTGACTGAACTGGATGTGAGCGCCTGCATGAAGCTGGATGATCTGGACTGCAGCGGGAACCGATTGAAAGAACTGGATGTGAGCAGCCACCCGGATTTTGAAAGATTATATTGTTCAGAGAACGAGCTGATCAGTCTGAACGTGAGCGGGTGTACGAAGCTTTATAACCTGTATTGTGAAAACAATAATCTGAGCAGCCTGAACATAAGCGGCTGCACGGACCTGAGCCATCTTTACTGTGATAATAACGATCTGAGCGAGCTGGATATCAGCGAATGTCCGTGTCTGATCGAGCTTAAAAATAACGGATACCGGGAGGAACAGGATGGCGTTGTATGTTATTCGAGCAGCGCTACCCAGCATACTTTTCAGCTTGATAAAAACACGGAACTGATTACGGAAAAAACGGAAATCACAAACCTTTCCCTGCCGGTCAGTTCCTTTACCTACACCGGGTCAGCTATAATTCCCGATGTTGTTGTGAAGGCCGGAGATACGGTGCTGCGTCCGGACAAGGATTATTCCGTCTCCTGCAGCAATAACACCAATGTCGGAACGGCGTCGGTCACGGTTTCCGGAAGAGGGAAATATGCCGGAATGCTGAAGGCGGCCTTTACGATCAGAAAGGCAAAACCGACCCTTGCCTTCCCGGCTTCCACGGTCAGCAAGACCTATGGTAATGCTCCGTTTACCTTTGCGCTGAAGACAAGGAAAACAGATGGTGCGGTTTCTTATTCCAGCAGCAATACGGCGGTTGCCGTGGTGGACAAGTCGACCGGAAAAGTCACGATCAAGGGTGCCGGCAGTGCGAAGATCACGGCAAATGCTGCTGTCGGAAAGAATTATGAAGCAGGAAGCGCTTCCTGTACACTGACCGTCGCAAAGGCGGCCAATGCCATCACGGCAAAGAACATCACGAAAACAACGGCGTCAACGGCTCAGAAGATCTCGATCGGAGCCACGGTAAAAGCAGCCACGACGCTGTCTTATAAGTCAGTCAATCCCTCCGTCAAGGTTTCTTCGAAGGGGGTTGTAACGATTCCGAAGAACTTCGTCGGGTCTGCGGTCATTACAATTACAGGCAAGGCAACGGTAAATTACAATGCCGTGACGAAAAAGATCACGGTCAAGGTCAGACCGAAATCAACGTCTCTGACAAGTTTGACGAATCCGTCCAAATCAAAGCTTGTGGCCGAATGGAAGCGGAACAGCAAGGTGACAGGATATCAGATCCAGTA
>JABUSX010000374.1 GCA_021442545.1 Eubacterium sp.
CGGAGCAAAGAATTCCAGGGCTTCCTCCAGTGAAAGGATCCGCGGCGGCGTCAGCGTCAGAGCCTCATCTGCGGAAGAGGAACGCGTATTCGTCAGATGCTTCGTCTTACAGATATTCAATTCAATATCTTCTGTCTTTGCACTTTCCCCGATAACCATGCCGGCATAGACTTTTTCCCCCGGTCCGATAAAGAGTGCTCCGCGCTGCTGCGCTGAGAAAAGACCGTAGGCAACCGATTCTCCGGCTTCAAAGGCAATCAGGGACCCCTGTTTCCGGAAGGTGATATCACCCTTATAGGGTGCGTATTCGTCAAAGATCGTATTCAGCACGCCGGTTCCCTTTGTCATCGTCAGGAAGGAGCCGCGGTAACCGATCAGTCCGCGCGAAGGAATGGAGAATTCCAGACGGCTGATGCCGTCTTCTCCGATGCTCATGCCCTGCAGCTCGCCTTTCCGCTCGCTCAGAGACTGGATCACGGCTCCGGAATATTCTTCCGGCACATCGATATAGGCGAGCTCAACCGGCTCCGACCTGCGTCCCCGTTCATCTTCCTTATAAATAACCTCTGCCTTACTGACGGCAAATTCGTAGCCTTCGCGGCGCATGCTTTCGATCAGAACCGAAAGATGCAGTTCTCCTCGTCCGGAAACCTTGAAGCAGTCCGGAGATCCCGTTTCTTCCACACGCAGGCTGACATCCGTCTGCAGTTCACGGAAGAGCCGCTCTCTGAGGTGGCGGGATGTCACGTAAGTTCCTTCCTGTCCGGCCATCGGAGAATCATTCACCAGGAAATTCATGGCAATCGTCGGCTCGGAGATCTTCTGGAAAGCAATGGGTTTCGGATCATCCGGATCACAGAGCGTATCTCCGATGGAAATGCCTGTTATACCGGAGATGGCCACGATCTCTCCGATCGTCGCTTCCTGTACTTCAACCCTCTTAAGTCCGTCAAACACATACATCTTGCTGATCTTCACCTTGACCCGCTTATCGGGATCGTGATGATTCATCAGCAGGATATCCTGATGCAGCTTCAAGGTACCGTTGTCGATCTTTCCGACACCGATCCGCCCCACGTATTCGTTGTAGTCGATCGTGCTGATCAGCATCTGCAGTCCTGCTTCCGGGTCCCCTTCCGGAACAGGAATGTATTTCAGTATTGCTTCGAACAGCGGCGTCATATCTTTGGGTTCATCTCCCTGATCCGCAAGTGCATACCCTTCACGGGCCGAGGCATAGAGGAAGGGCGCATCAAGCTGTTCATCGGAGGCACCCAGATCCATCAGAAGCTCCAGCACTTCATCCACGACCTCATCGGGACGGGCGTTCGGTCTGTCGATCTTATTGATGCAGACCACGACCTTCAGATCAAGTTCCAGCGCCTTCTGGAGAACGAAACGTGTCTGCGGCATCGCACCCTCAAAGGCATCCACCAGAAGGATCACGCCGTTGACCATTTTCAGAACGCGTTCGACTTCTCCGCCGAAATCCGCGTGTCCGGGCGTATCCACAATATTGATCTTCGTTCCTTTATAATTCACGGCCGTATTCTTGGACAGGATCGTGATTCCCCGTTCTCTTTCCAGATCGCCCGAATCCATAACACGTTCCCGCACTTCCTGGTTTTCCCGGAAGATCCCGCTCTGACGAAGAAGCTGGTCGACCAGAGTCGTTTTTCCGTGATCGACATGTGCGATGATTGCTACGTTCCGGATGTCATTTCGTTCCATACTGCTCATACTCTTCTTTCCTCTTCTCTTTTTCTTTTTCCTTATATAAAAATTCTTACCGAATATTTATTCCTAAAACCGTGCAATTATAACACATCAGCGTATGCTTGTGTACTCTTTGATTTTCCCGTATCCCCTTCCCGTTTTGTAAACTTACGGCTTCCGGTTTTTTCTTTCTTCACGGTTTTCTTGACAAGTTCTTTCTGTATGTTATATTTTTGAAGTTAAGTCAGGAGGATAATACTATGTCTATTTTTACCGGTTCAGCTGTTGCCATCGTTACTCCGATGTATGAAAACGGAGATATCAATCTTGAAAAACTGGACGAAATTCTGGAGTGGCATATTCAGGAAGGCACGGATGCCATCGTGATCACCGGCACAACGGGAGAATCCCCGACACTGGACGTGCCGGAGCACATGGAAGTCATCAAACGCTGCGTGGAGACCGTAAACGGCCGGATCCCGGTCATTGCCGGAACAGGCTCCAACAGCACCAGAAGCGCCATCGAAATGAGCGTGGAAGCGGAATCCTACGGCGCGGATGCCCTTCTTCTCGTAACACCCTACTACAACAAGGCTACCCAGTCCGGTCTGAAACGCCATTATACGGAAATTGCCGAATCGGTCAATATCCCGATTATCATGTACAACGTTCCGTCCAGAACCGGCACCAATATTATGCCTGAAACGGCTGCCTATCTTGTTAAGAACACGAAGAACATCGTCGGCATCAAGGAAGCCAGCGGAAACATTTCGCAGGTTGCAAAGGTGAAGCAGCTCTGCGGCGATGCGATTGAGCTTTATTCCGGAAACGACGACCAGGTCATTCCGCTTGAAGCGCTGGGCGGCATCGGCGTGATCTCCGTCCTTGCGAATGTTGCACCGAAGTTTACGCATGACATGGCCACAGCCCTTCTTCAGGGCGAGGTGGAAAAAGCCGCAAAGATGCAGCTTCAGTGCCTGCCCCTCTGTGACGCACTGTTCTGTGAAGTCAATCCGATTCCGGTCAAGACGGCCATGAATCTGATGGGCATGGAAGTCGGCCCGCTGCGCGGTCCCCTCTATGAAATGGATGCCCCCCATGTTGAACTTCTGAAAAAGGAACTTGCCGCCTTCGGTTTACTGTAATTCTTTTTAGAAAGGACTCTGCATGCTGAAAATTATACTTACGGGCTGCAACGGCTTTATGGGAAGGGTCCTGACGGATCTCATCCGTGACGAAAAGGATCTGGAGGCTGTTGCCGGAATCGATATCACCCAGAATCCGTCTGCTCCCTATCCGGTCTATGCTTCTCTTTCCGAATGTCCGGTCGAAGCAGATGTCGCGATCGACTTTTCCACTGCTTCCGCTGTTGACGCACTGCTGGATGCCTGTGTGGAAAAGAAGCTTCCTGTCGTACTTTGTACAACGGGTCTTTCCGAGGCACAGCTGGAAAAAGTCAGAGCAGCTTCCGAAGAAATCCCGATCCTGCGTTCGGCAAACATGTCGCTCGGCATCAATCTCCTGCTGAAGCTTGTCGGAGAAGCGGCAAAGATCCTCGCAAATGCCGGATTCGACATGGA
>JABUSX010000119.1 GCA_021442545.1 Eubacterium sp.
GTCTCCGGCATCGGAATCTTTTTTGCGGCCGAATCCAGATACTGCGCCGCATTCGTCAGATAAAAGATCAGAGTCGTTCCGACGCGTGCGTCGTCACAGGCTGCCGCAAAAGAACGCGTCGCGTAATGCCGTTCGACGCCGATGTTCTTGTACGTTGTGCTCTTGGAGCTTCGAAAATACGGATAATAATATTCCATGCGGAACAGGTTTTCGCGGTCGTACTGTCCGCAGACCGTGATCCCGATATCCGGCGCAAATTCCCGCGAGATCTCCGCAAACAGCTGCCCGTTTTCCATGCGGACAACGTTTTTCGCGTCATGATTCACCAGAACATCCTGCAGAAGCTTATCCTGATCTTCGATTTCCGTCAGATTGGAAAATCCGACGGAGCGTAAAAATCGATGCATGCTGTCTTCCTCTTACGAATTACTTCACGGGGATCAGTTTTTCTTTTCCGCCCATATACATGCGCAGTGCTTCGGGAATGTTCACCGATCCGTCTGCCTGCAGATTGTTCTCCAGGAAGGCGATCAGCATACGCGGCGGTGCCACAACCGTATTATTCAGGGTATGTGCCAGATATTTATTTCCGTCGCTGCCCTGGATGCGGATCTTCAGCCTGCGGGCCTGTGCGTCTCCGAGATTGGAGCAGCTTCCGACCTCAAAATATTTCTTCTGACGCGGCGACCAGGCCTCGACATCACAGGATTTCACCTTCAGATCGGCGAGATCTCCGGAACAGCATTCCAGTGTACGCACCGGAATATCCAGCGAACGGAACAGGTCAACCGTGTTCTGCCAGAGCTGATCGTACCAGTAGGGGCTGTCCTCCGGACGGCACACTACGATCATTTCCTGTTTTTCAAACTGGTGAATGCGGTAAACGCCTCTCTCCTCCAGGCCGTGAGAGCCTTTTTCCTTGCGGAAGCAGGGGGAATAGCTCGTAAGAGTCTGCGGCAGATCCTTTTCGCTCAGGATCTGATCGATGAATTTGCCGATCATGGAATGTTCGCTGGTTCCGATCAGATACAGATCTTCCCCTTCGATTTTGTACATCATCGCATCCATTTCCGCAAAGCTCATAACACCTGCAACCACGTTGCTGCGGATCATAAACGGCGGAATATAATAGGTAAAGCCTCTGTCGATCATGAAATCTCTTGCATAAGACAAAACAGCCGAATGCAGCCTTGCAATATCGCCTTTCAGGTAATAGAAGCCGTTTCCTGCGACGCGGTGGGCGGCGTCAAGATCCAGCCCGTCAAAGGCTGCCATAATATCCGCATGATACGGAACCTCAAACTCCGGAACGACCGGCTCTCCGTACCGCTGAATTTCCACATTTTCCGTGTCGTCTTTCCCGATCGGGACCGACGGATCGATGATCTGCGGGATCACCATCATCCGTTTCCGGATCTCCTCATCCACAGCCTTCTGACGGGCTGTCAGCTCATCAATGCGGGTTCCGGACGCGGCGACGCGGTTCTTAACTTCTTCCGCTTCCTCGCGCTTTCCCTGACCCATCAGGCGGCCGATTTCCTTGGCCGTACGGTTCTTTTCCGCACGCAGTGCCTCCAGCTCACCCAGAATATCACGGCGTTCTTTATCAAGAGCGATGACTTCATCCACCATCACCTGCTTTTCATCCTGGAATTTTTTCCGGATATTCTCTTTGACCAGTTCCGGATTTTCTCTTAAAAACTTTATATCAATCATGTCTCTTCCTCCTCGTGAAGTATCACTTACGTTCTGAATTTTTCGTAATCTTTTCTGTTCTGTCTGCTTCTTTCAGCGGTTATTATTCTGTACGTCTTTCAGCCGGAACTCTTTCTTTCAATGCCGTCATTTCAGCTTCCGTTTCCGGAAGGCGGGCATCTGCATCTCTCCTTCTGCGCCGGCCCTCTCTTCCTGCATTTTCTCTTCCGGTTCCTGCTCTGCGGCGTCTTCCGGAATCATCTTCTTCCGTCCCGGATCTCCGGCGTCCTTCAGATCCGTCCTCTTCTGTTCCTGACGACTGACGACTCTCTGCTTCTTCCTCTTCCGTTTCGTATCTCTTCCGTTCTTCCGCCGGGGAAGCTTCTTCTCCGGACCCGCTCCTTCGCGTCATCCGCCTGTATTCTTCTTCCAGCTCCGCAGAACGGCTTTCATTCTTTTCTTCCTCTGTTTCCGCCTCTTCACTCCGGCGTTTCCTGCCGCTCTTTTCGGAATCGGCTTTTGCGGCCCTCCGCTTTCTGGCTCTTCCTTCATCCATACCGCTTTCTTCATCGGAATGAGCCGCTCTCTGCAGCGCTTCGATCTCTTCGTCACTCAGGATGATATAGGAGGCACCGTTTACGATATCCTTCAGATACAGATAGCAGTTGTCGCGGCTGTGGATCGCATTCAGGACGAAGCCCGTGTTGTTGCGGTCGAGCATTGCCAGAGCAAAGCTCATTTTTCCGCCCACATCCTCAAAGGCATCGTACTTCACGATTCCGTATTTGCACAGCATGCGGTCGACCCGTCCCTGCATAAGACTCATATCCTGCTCGGCCTGTTTCTGGCTGATACGCAGTTTTCCGATCTCCCTGAGCCGCTCGGCCATCGCTTTTTCCACAGACTGGCCGTCCGTTCCCTTCATAAACAGTTTGTACCTGCGCAGCATGCGGGACATCCGCAGATTCATATTCACCATGACCATTGCCAGGATCACAACCACGACCACCAGCGCAATAATGATGACGCCCGCAGCCGAAGAACCAAAAATCGCATCCATATATTCTTTCCTCTTTACGACATAAGATTATCCAGTATCTTTTCCAGATCCTCGTTTGTATAATACTCGATCTCCACGGTTCCTTTCTTTCCGCGGATCGGTTTGATGACCACCCGCGTGCCGAGGACTTCGCGCAGCCGTTTCTCCAGACCCGCATAGACGGCTTCCATCTGCGCTTCTTTTTTCGATTTTTCAGAAGCCGCTTTCGGATTTAAGAGCTGTTTCACGAGTTTTTCGGTTTCACGCACACTGATTCCGGATGAAGCAATCTTTTCGGCAGCTTCCTGCTGCATAACGCTCTCCGGCAGGGCCAGAAGTGCACGGGCGTGGCCCATGGAAAGACGTCCGTCGATCAGCATATTCTGTACGGCCGGATCCAGTTTCAGCAGACGCAGGGAATTGGTAACGGCCGCACGGCTTTTGGATACCCGTCTTGCGACGTCCTCGTGCTTCAGACCGAACTCGTCGGTAAGATTCTGATACGCAAGCGCTTCTTCGATCGGATTCAGGTCCTCCCTCTGGAT
>JABUSX010000107.1 GCA_021442545.1 Eubacterium sp.
CGCAGCCTCGTATCGGATGAGCCTGAGGATTCCGTGCCGTCTCCGGACCCTTCCACGTCCTCCGCAGCCGACGAACCTGACATCGTGATCGGCGTATAGCCTTCGATCGAACGGTTCAGAATCTCTTCCGCCTTTGCACCGACCGTACTCATATCATCGATGCTTTTCGCCCGGACAATGCAGTTTTCCGGTTCGTCGTAAGCATACAGGGTCGGCCAGCAGGCCTGCGGGATCAGTACCGTGGCAAACTGTGAATCCACCTCATACTGCGTATATTCCATTAAACTGGAATAGCTCTTTTTCCCTTCGTTTTTTTTGATCAGTCCGACGACCGTAAAGGGTTCCCCGTTTATCTCGATCACCGAACCGACCGGCTCCTCGTCCGTAAACAGTGAATTAACGGCCGCCTCATCGAGAATAGCCACCTTCCGGATCTCTGTGTAATCCTCTTCCGTAAACGGACGGCCTCCGTACAGGTTATACCCGACCGTCTGAATGTAATGCTTGTCCACACCGCGCACGGTCGTGGACTCGGAGAACTGCGACCCGTGATAGATATCCACATAATTACGGCTGTTGAAAAAAGTCGCATCTGCCGCTCCGTCCAGCGCCCGTATTTCTTCTTTCTGCTTATCCGAAAAAGGCTTGACTCCATCCGGATGTTCCCACGTAAAATCCACCGTCTGGCTGCCGCTGTACAGTGAGATCGGAATATTGTTGTTTCCTGAACCGATCAGGCTTTTTTCGATCTGTTCGTTCGTCCCCTGTATCGTCGATACGATCCCGATGATGGCTGCAATACCGATGATCACACCCAGCATGGTAAGAAAGGACCGCATCTTATGTGCCCAGATCCCCTGAAATGCAGATCTCAGATTTTCACTCATACTAATTCCTCCCGTCCGCGGATGCTCTGTTATACCGTCAGATCTGAAATCGTTCCCTCACGGGTCTTTGCTCCGACTCTGGCATCATCAAGATACGGAAACGCGATCCAGTCATCCGCCGTCAGTCCGGACGTGACCGTCCAGCACTGATTTTTCAGGCTGGAAACCTGAATCTCCTGCTTTTCAAGAAGGCCCTTTTCACCGCGCTTCATAACATATTTCTTCCCGTTTTCCTCGAGTACAAAAGGACGGTAGATCGTGACTTCATCCGAAGATTCCTCCTCTTCCGGCTGGATATCCGTAAAAGTGATCTGCATATCATCGCCTGTTGTCAAGGCATCCCCCTCTGTTTCCACGGCCACCGTAAACGGATAGCCGGAAGCATTGCTGTTCAGCGAATAGATTTCATTGAAGGACTCGGTACTCGGGTAGGGAAATACATCCACGACACTGCCCTCATATACCATGCCCGTCGAAACGGACATGACCGTAACAGGGTCTCCGACATGGATCTTATCCAGCAGTATCTCAGAAATACTTCCCTGTACATACTGGCCGTCCGAACCGACGATTTTGATAAACGGACTTCCGTCCAGAGGCGGTTCATCAATCGGGCAGACCTTTTTTACAACACCACTGATTTCTGCATAGGCATAGCCTTCGTCGACCTGCTTCTGTGCACGGGCAACCTTTAACCTGGCCTCTTTCTCCTCAACTCCGGACTCCCGCAGAATTTTTTCCTGCTCCTTGATCTGTTCATCGATCTCTTCTTTTGTCATCTGGGCATTTTTCGAGATCAGCCTTGTGTTGGCAATACGTGAAACAATTGAGTAAGCGTCACTGCTGTTTTCTCTCACAAGCTGTCTGACCGATCCGGCCGTATTATACGCCTGACGGAAAAGCATACTTCTGCCCGCATGAGTGCCGGCTGTTTCCGGAGAAACGGCAGTTCCGGAAAGGAAGGCCTGCGCTTCCGGACGTTCTGCCTCGCCGGTCGGTGTCGGTTCCGGCTCCGGCGTCGGCGTCTCCGTCGGCTCCGGTGTCGGCGTCTCCGTCGGTTCCGGTGTCGGCGTTTCCGTCGGCTCCGGCGTCGGCGTCGGTGTTTTTGTCGGTTTCGGCGTCGGTGTTTTCGTCGGTTTCGGCGTCGGCGTCTTCGTCGGTTTCGGTGTCGGCGTCTCCGTCGGCTCTGCCTTGTCTCTCCATACGGCGTACAGCGTCGTATCCTTATCCAGCACGATCACGTCGCCGGCGCGATAGACCGCCTTTTTGCCGGGCTTGTCCGGGCACCATCCCTCAAGACGGTATCCCTTACGGGAAAGTCCCTTTCCGGAAGAAACCTTCAGTATGTTATCCGCATTCATCCGGGAAGATACAGAGCCCTCCCCTCCGTTTGCATCATAGTGAAGCCAGTAGGGTTTGGCGGTCAGAAGCTCCGGTCCGCATTGTTCAAAACAGATGTAATAATTTCTGTCTTTCAGATCCTTCACATTGACACGTATGATATAGGTACCGCCGCCGGCGATCACACCGCCTTCTCCGATATCTCCAACATGCGCTTCCATGGTGATCCAGAAATCCGTTTTTCCGGCTTCTTTTGCCATCTTTCTGACCATCTTCACGAAATCTTTCTTTACGGTGATCCGTTTTTCCGCATAGACCAGATACCGGATGGGATATTCGTAAGACCCGTACACATCCAGATCTGTTTCCAGCTCTTCCAGGCCCTCTTCTTCCAGAATATCTTCCACTTCCTCCATCAGAAGAAGAGGCGGATCGAAGAATTCGGAATCTGCGTCCAGCACCTCATAGGGAGTGATTTCCGGATATTCTTCCTCCGGTTCTTCAGGACCCCAGTCATCGGAATACGGAGTCAGGTTTTTCAGGATCTCCAGGTTCATCTCCGCAACCGTGATATCCAGCTCAACTTCTTCAAGTTCAACTTTTCTGCATTCCAGCTCGATCTCTGAAAGTTCTTTATCGTATTCAAGAAGAATGTCTCCCTTTTCTACGACGTCTCCCTCCTGCACATAAACGTCTGTGATCGTTTCGCTGTTATCCACGACCACATTCTGGGATGCCTCCGAGACGACCCGGCCGCTGACGGAGGTCGAATCGAAACTGTAGGAATAATCCAGTTCTCCGGCGTTCACGACAATGACGCCTGCGCCTCCTGTTGTCTTTCCCACGGCAAAAACGATGCCGAAGGCGGCACCTGCAATGACCGCGATCACGACAATGACCGCAATGATCCGTTTGCTTCCGGCTTTCTTCATTGTTTTTCCCCTCCGGTTTCCAGGATGCCGTCACGGATAATGACCCTCCGGTCGGCATGCGAAGCAACATTGGCATCATGCGTGATCATGAGAATGGACACGCCTTCCTC
>JABUSX010000458.1 GCA_021442545.1 Eubacterium sp.
TCCCGGATATTCAGCCTTGTCCGATGTTCTGAGATCCCGGAATATCATTGGATTTATCATAACACAGAATATCTCTTTCGTACGGAATGCTTACTCCTGCAATCCTATCCCTTGTTGAAACACGGTGCTGAATATGGTACATTCGTACAGAATAACCGCAAAAAGAAGGAAAAGGAAGGTATCATGGGAAACGGAATCCGAACCATGGCGGCAGTTGCCGCCTGCAAGGGAGTGCGTGGTTTGCTGCGTCTGGGACACAGGGGCGGAACGACGGTGCCCGGCAGAGCCGCTTTGAAAATAGATCCGGCTGTTCTGAAAACCATATCCGCGGGGATGGATGTGATCGTCGTGACCGGTACGAACGGAAAAACGACGACCTGCCGTATGCTGCTGCATGCACTGGAGTCGGCAGGAAAGGACGTGCTGGCAAACCGCTCGGGAGCAAATCTGCTTCCCGGTATCGTGGCGGAATTTGCATCGGATACGGATCTGTTCGGGCATCCGAAAAAGAAAATCGCAATAATCGAATGTGATGAAGGTGCGATGAAGCAGGTCATTCCTCTGCTGAAACCTCGTGTAATCGCCGTGACGAACCTCTTTCGGGATCAGCTTGACCGGTACGGAGAGATCACGCATACGCGTGAAGCGATCCGGATGGCTGTAAAAGAATCGCCGGAGAGTATTCTCTGCCTGAATGCGGACTGTTCTCTTACGGCATCCATTGCAGAAGACCTTCCCAATCCGGTGTTCTATTACGGTATTGAGATCCCGGTCGGAAAACAGGAAAATGCAGAGATCTCGGATGCACGTTACTGCATAAAATGCGGAAAGGAATACCGCTATTCTTATCACACCTATGCGCATCTCGGCGGGTTTTTCTGTCCTTCCTGCGGATACAGCCGCAGGCCGTCTCATTACGGTGTGACAACGATCCGGAGCATGGATACAAAGGGATCCGATTTTGATCTGGCGGTCCGGACGCCGGGACAGGAGGAGATCTCATGGGATGTCCATTGCGCACTTCCGGCCGTTTACAACATATACAACGCGGCAGCGGCAGTCTGTGCCGCTTCTGAGGCGGGATTTGATACGAAACAGATCATTTCTTCTCTTGCAGACGTAACCAGCAGCTTCGGACGCATGGAGACGTTTGATCTCGACGGAACGCAGGTCCAGATGATCCTCGTTAAGAACCCGGCCGGCTGCGACAGGGCGCTTTCCTATGTGGCGTCCGTTGAAGAGGAACACGACGTGGTGCTCTGCCTGAACGACAGGACGGCGGACGGCCACGATATTTCATGGATCTGGGATGCGGATTTTGAAGCGATCTGTGAAAATCCGCATGTCCGGCGCTTCTATGTGCGGGGAGATCGTGCGGAGGATATGCAGCTCCGGCTGAAATACGGCGGTGCGTCCGAAGAAAAAATCGAACTGGTCCGTACCGATCAGGAACTGGTCCGGAAAATGCAGGAGGATAAGAAACCGGTATTCATCCTGCCGAATTATACATCCATGCTGTCACTGCGGGCTGAATTAAGCGCGGTGACAGGGAAACAGGAATTCTGGAAAGGCTGAAAGATCTTTGAAAGGATAAGAAGAGCATGGCGGAACTGAAAATTGCGCATCTGTATCCCGAAGTTCTGAATTTATACGGGGACAGGGGAAATGTGATCTGCCTCAAGAAACGCCTGTCCTGGCGAGGCATTTCCTGCACGGCAGACAAGATCTGTCTCGGGGAAAAGAAGAGCCTGGCCGGATATGATCTTCTGTTTATCGGAGGCGGGCAGGATTTTGAACAGGAAGTGCTGCTGGAAGATCTTCGTTCAGGAAAGGGAGACGAGATCCGTGCGGCAGTGGAAGACGGAAAAACATTTCTCTGCATCTGCGGCGGTTACCAGATGATGGGGCATTATTATGAAACGATCGAAGGTGTGAAATGTGAATTTCTGGGTGCCATCGATTTTTATACGAAGGGCGGAAAAGAGCGTATGATCGGCAACTATGCCTTTCATACCGGAAAAGACTCCGGAGACTGCGATGTGATCGGCTTTGAAAATCACAGCGGAAGGACGATACTCGGAAGCGGAGTAGAGCCTCTTGGCCGTATTTTAAAGGGATTCGGCAATAACGGAGAAGACGGTACCGAAGGCGTACGCTACCGCAATGTATTCGGTTCGTACAGTCATGG
Source organism: Eubacterium sp. (assembly GCA_021442545.1). Lineage (GTDB taxonomy): Bacteria > Bacillota > Clostridia > Lachnospirales > Lachnospiraceae > Bilifractor. The sequence continues at coordinate 2,189 of JABUSX010000458.1, forward strand.
TCCGATCCTTCCCAAAAATCCGGTGTTCTGCGATTTTCTGATCCGGACGGCACTGGAACGAAAATATGGTTCGTTTGACCTGGACCCGCTGGATGACGGGTTTGAAAACAAGGCTCATGATGCCGTTCTGAAAAGTGTGCTGGACGGCACGGCAGGTAAGGAAGAGTAATGCCAGAGATAAAGAAAACAACCGATCCGAAATCTTCTTCCGGTCAGATCTCTTCGACGGCTCTTAAAGAAGCTGACAGGGCCAGAGCAAAGGCAAAAAGACTGGAACAGAGGGCGGTTCGGGCTAAGAAAAAAGCACAGGAAGCTGAAAAGAAGGCAGCAGAAGCGAGAAAACTGGCCGACCGGGGCTGGGAGCTGGCTTCTGATGCGGTATATAAGGCTGCCCAGGTTCAGAAACTGCAGGAAAAAGCAAGCGAAGAGCAGACAGAAAGAGCCAGACAGCTGCAGGCTTTGAAAGCGGATATTCAGGCGAGCCGTGAAGAGCGCGCCGCCCGGGAAAAACTGCAGAAAGAGCAGCTTCAGGGACTTTCGGAACAGGAAAAAAAGGGAAGTGCGGGTGTAATTCTGCAGACTTCAGCAAGTCTGAGACCGGGTACGGAACCGAAACCGGGGACAGATCAGAAAGCCGGCACGGATCTGCACGGTACCGGAGTTCAGGAAGCCGGCAGGAATGTTCTTCCGGGTCCGGAACCAAAAAAGAAAGCAGACTCCGGCAAAAAGAATATTCTTCTTGCCGCAGCAGAGAAAATTTCGGAAAAGAACCGGAAAAATCAGGCCGAGCAGGCAGCTCTCGAGGCGGCCTTCCCCGACGTATTTCAGAAAAAACCCAAATGGTATAAAAATCCGCGCAACATCATCATTCTTGCGGCAGTCGCCATCGCAGCGATCCTCGTAATCAGTTCACTGGTCAGTACGGCACCGGACAAAAAACAGCCGGATCAGACAGCTGAAAGTACGGAAGAAATTACGGAAAAAAATACGGAAGAACAGACCGTGGCACGTCTGGAAACGCTGGAAGAGGCACAGCGGGGTGAAGA
>JABUSX010000324.1 GCA_021442545.1 Eubacterium sp.
TGTGTCCGTAACATCTCTTTTCTGTTTTTTCGGTCCTTACCTGTGCCTTCTCCCGGATTTTCTGTATTTCCGGAATTGTTCGGACATTCTCTGAAGCTCTTCCTTTGACAGTTTGTCAAGATGATCCATCTGATCCAGAAACTGGACTACGCTCTCGTTCATTTTAATTTTCTGTTTTTCCTGAAAATAATGCACAACGACCGCCGTGCAGACAGCCACCATAAACAAACTGATAATTCCGTAAATGACGGTCAGTACCCTTCCCAATGCCGTTACGGCTGTCACATCTCCGAATCCGGTCGTAGTCGCAGTGGAAAAACAGTACCAGAGTCCGGTACCGACATCGGGAATATCCGGTTCGATCTCAGCGAGTATAAAGGCAAGAACGAAAGAAAAGGCAAGATAGATCAGCAGGGCCTGATATATGTGATACATTTTAAATATCCTGTGAAGGATACGGATGTTGCTCCATCCGGAAGACCGATGATTCTGATTGCTCATACTGCTCCTTATGACAATGATATGTCACTGATACATAAACGCCAGCTTTTCTGCTGCCTGCAGAAATACCTCCGTTTTCTTCTTCAGATCCTGCATGACAGCTTCTGCTTTCCATGCATTCAGTATCCTATATGGAGTCAAAAATAGCAAACAAAAAGATTTCCGGCATGTCCTCAGAAGTATACACGCTGCATAAAAAAAAGTGAATTCAACCACATTTTCTTCAGAAGCAGAAAACCCCGCAGTCCGCGAATTTTGATCTGCTCCCTTCATGAGCGACAGTAAAAACAAAACTGTTACTCATAAAGGGAGCAGATCTTATACGCAGAATGCGCGGTTCATACTTTTTCCGATTTCATATCATGACTGATCAGGAAAACCAGCCGCCGGGACCGCCTCCATGCCCGCCGGGACCGCCGCCATGACCGCCGCGCTCATTTGACATCGAATCATTCGGATTTTCAAAGGTAATATTCAGTGCATCCGCCACAGCTTCGAGGATACCGTTTGAACTGAAGGTTGCGCCGCTTACCGCATCCACATCCGTTGACTGTTCGGATATGATTTCCTCGATGACCCCGCTTTCCGCACGGCTGAAATACGGTCCGTCATCCCTGTATGAGAGAACGGTAATATCCGTAATTTTACCGCTTTCGACTGTAACGCTTACGGTAACATCCCCTCTGAATCCTGTTCCTGTTCCTGTATATGTGCCATCCGGCAGATCCGTTATATTTTCCTCTCCGATCATTTCGGAAAGTTCCTTCTTTTCTTCGTCAGAAAGGCCGGTATTTCCGTTATTCTCTGTGTCGGAAAGGCCGGTATCTCCGACCTCCTCTGTACCGGAAGGCGCCGTTTTTTCTCCGCTCTCTGTATCAGCAAGGTTCGAATTGCCGCCATATTCCGTGCCGCCTTCTGATTCGAAAAGCGAATTCCGATCCGCCGCAGAATCATACGTCGATGATCCGTCAGCAGCCGTTCCGTTCGACGATGATTCAGCCGATAAAGCAGCCCCCGAAAGAGCGTCTGCAACCGCTTCGATGATGCCTTCCGAACTGAACGTTGCACCGCTTACCGTATCCACATCTGTTGACTGAGAGGAAATTATGTCTTCACTGACGCCGTCATAGGCTCTGTTGAAAAACTGTCCGTCTTCCCTTTGCGATATGACCGCAATATCCGTGATATTTCCGCCCTGAACCGTTACCTCAACTTCAATCTCACCTCTGAATCCGATGCCCGTTCCTCTGTATACACCATCCTTATATTTACCGTTCAGAATATCAGACTGCACATTCTCTGAAGAAGCTTTATTCTCCCCGTTCTTAGCACCCCCGCCGGAAGCAATATCATCACCTGTCTGTGTGCTCCCTGCAGAAACAGTATCATCACCGGTCTGCGTGTTCCCTGCAGAAACAGTATCATCACCGGTCTGTGTGCTCCTTGCAGGAGCTTTATTCTCCCCGTACGGCACGGCTTTCGCACCTGTGTATACTTCTGTGGCCGGCACGGCTTCTGAAGATGAACCTCTGTTCACAATAGCAGTTCCTGCAATATACACCCCTGCAATGGCAGCTGCCGTTACGGTTCCGGCCAGTACCGGCTTCGCGTTTGTCGTCAAAGCAGCCGTCGGGCAGGCATCGACGCATTTCATACAGACAATACATTCACCGGATTTCACTTCTTCTGCAGATGAAACAGCAATGCCCATGGAACATTTTCTGTCACATGCACCGCATCCCGGACAGCGGGAAGGTTTTCTTTTTATTTTAAAGAGACGGACCCGTGAGATCAGTGCAAAGAGTGCCCCGAGCGGACACAGATACCGGCAGAAAAACCTTTCGATAAACAGGGAAGCTGCCATCAAAGCAATCAGTATCACAAGCCCGACCACCGGTACCACTCTTACGGAGGGAAGCCCGGAAACATCTGAAAACAAGCCGAACACAGACCACGGATTCATGGAATCCTCCACTTCGATTCCCAGAATCCACACAAAGATCACGATGAGGATCAGGACTGCATATTTTACATATTTCAGAGCTCTGTCGACGTTCCGGCTTATCTTCGGGCGTTTTTTCATAAAAAGCCCGGAAATAAAATACATCAGGTCACCGAGCGCACCGAATGAGCAGAGAAAGCCGCAGAAGAACCTTCCGAACAATATGGTGACCGGTATGACGGCAAGAATGATCACCATTTCATTTGCGTGTTCGGAAAACACAAACGAACCGGAAGCAATTCCCATGACTATACTTTTGATTGCCCCGTAGGTCAGTACGAAAAGGCCCGGCAGTATAAAAAATGCGGCGATCTGTATGATATGTCTTATAATCTGTGTTACGGATATTTTATGTTTCATCTTCGGTTCTCTTTCTTCGTTTCTCTCTTTTTAATTCTCTTTCTGCGATTCTTTTTCCGAGATTTACTTTCTGCGACTCTCTTCCTGAGATTTACTTTCTGCGGCTCTCTTCCTGAGATTTACTTTCTGCGGCTCTCTTCCTGCGATTTACTTTCTTCGATTCGCTTTCTGCGATTCTCTTCCTGAGATTTATTTTCTTCGATTCTTTTCCATATTTTCAGGTAAAAGAAATATAATACAGAAATGTGTTTATTATGTGAAATACGAAACCGGTAATAAAATCCTCTTTATGCACCTGAATATCCACACACGGAGGTTCTGCAGACTGCCCTTTTGTACCGTGGAATTGCTTTTTACTGAGATGCTGC
>JABUSX010000238.1 GCA_021442545.1 Eubacterium sp.
GACCTCATCCTTACCAAGGATGCGCACTACCGCCTGTGCTATAGCAGCAAAATCATGCTTAAGAATATTAGCAAAAACAAGCCGTCTTGTCAAGAAAAAACCCGCCTTCATTTCTGAAAGCGGGTTTACCTTTTCAAATAATCCCCCACGATCACCACGCTACCGCGACATCGAGCTGTGTCGGATTGTAGGCGGCAAATCCGCCGGTATCACAGACGATCGCCTGACCGAGACTGCAGTCCACGATCGAACCTCTCTCGAATACATCCAGATTCGCAGCTACCATGACATAGTCGCCAAGCATCTTGACACCGTCATCACGTACCCAGTACTCATCGGTATTGCCCATGCCGCGCATGATATCCACAACGCCGGCCATGTTCATATTGTAGTAGGTTTCAAATCCGGTCGGACCGTCATTGACTCCGGCAAAAGCGTTGAGTACAGGACCTGTCCATCCTTCTACCGCAAGACCGTTTCCATGGGTGCTTCCCGTATCGTCCGAAGCCGTTTCTGTCGTTCCTTCTTCCGAAGCAGCATCGCCGCCTGAAACGTCACCTGCTGTTTCACCGGCCGTATCATCTGCCGTCTGTTCCGTTACGGTACCGAGCTGACTGCCGTCTTCATCCTGAATCTGATACTCCGTCTGACCGGTCTCCGCATTTGTCACAGGTGTAACCTTGACATTCATAGCCGCCGTTTCGGCGATCATCTGCTCGATCAGCCCCGAGAACTGTTCCTCCTGTTCCCGGATCTTCGCCATGAGTGCCGCTTCTTCTGCATGCTCTTCATCCAGAGACTCACTCAGCGTATCCACCTCGTCCATCGTTGCTTCATAGACCGTCTGGATATCGGACCACTTCTGACGGCATTCGTCACGAAGCTCCTGTACAACAGCCTTCTCCTGTTCCACAACGGACTGCTTCTCTTCGACAACACGGCACGCCTCTTCATATTTCTGCAGAAGGCTGCGGTCGTACTGCGAAAGCTGCTGGATGTTTTCTGCCTGATTCAGAATATCCGTGAAATTATCCGAGGAAAAAACAGCAGAAAGAAGAGCCGCATCCGTAGAATTTTCATAGATGTACTGAATGCGGAGAGCCATGCTTTCCGCCTGTACTTCCTTATCTCTCTCAGCATCCATCAGCTGCTGATTGATCTTATCGAATGCGATCTGCTTTTCACTGTACTTTTCCTGAGCATCGTCGAGCTCTTCCGTCAGTTCATCAAGCTGCGTGTTCAGCTCTCTCAGGTAATCTTCACTTTTTCCTTTCCGGGCTTCGATCGTTGAGATACGATCCTGAACGGACAGCAGTGAGGCAGAAGTCTCATCCCTCTCCTGCTGCAGTGCTTCCATTTCCTGCTGAGTCTCCATTGCGGTTACCGGTATCGCGAAAGCAATGAGCAACAGTACCGCCGTTGAAATAACTCCGACTTTTCTCATAAACTTCATACCCAATTACCTCATTTGAACCCCTTGAGGTAAATTAAGTATACTCCCTGTATGGGATTATAGCATAGCCATCCCATTTTTTAAAGCTTTTTTTGCTTTTCTTCTTATTTTTGAAATATTTTAGATATAATTTTCGGTTTTTTTACACAATATATGTAATACATCTGATCCCAATCTACCAGAACTTGTAGTCCCCACTTTTTGAGATTTTCTGTATTTTCTTCTCATTTTCCATGAAAAACGCCCTTCTCATCCCTCATAGAAAACGATTGTTGTATCTGCATTCACACCATCGGACGGAACGGAAACACTCCTCTGGTCCTCTCCGTAGACTTCTTCTGCTTCCAGACCGGCCGCTCCCATTGCACCCTGCGGGGTCTCTGTGTATACCTCATCGTAATACTCATAGACTTCTGTTCCGTCCTCGAAGAACTCCTCTTCTCCGGTCTCGTATCCGTATGATTCCGAATAGAGTTCTTCCGTACCGTCACCTTCTGATTCTTTAAGAGAAGGATCTTCCGCAGAGGCGTCCGGAAGAACTTCTTCCGTATCGGCCCCACTGTCCTGAATGATGCCGACCTCGTTCTGCGGCCTTCCGGTCCACTCATACGTATTGTAATAAGGATCGGGAGAAAGCTTGAAGACCCACCAGACGGACGGATACTCTGCGGCACTTTCGATCGTCGTGATCCGATTGCATCCTTCCTTTCCGGCATAAAGGGTTCCGCCTGCTGCCGTACCCGACTGCCAGAAAACGTCGTCGGAAGGAGAATCACCCCAGAAGAAACCCACATGATTCAGATTGGAAAGACCGTATGGGCCCTCATAATCGAAGGACCAGATGATGTCCCCCTTTTCAAGAAGTCCGGATGCCAGCATTTCTTCTTTTGTGCTGAACGTCAGGGGTGTAATTCCCTGGAAATAGATCCAGTCGACCCAGCCGCCCCCGTTTCCCAGGGGTGCCGTATTCGTCGTAGAATCACAAGGTACGTTATCCTGATTCACTGTCGCGACGGATGACAGAACATGCCAGACAAAGTTCTCGCTCTGCAGATTTCCGCTTCTTCCCGGGACAGGTGCCGCATAGGGATCCTCTCCGCAGGGTGTTCCGAGATATTCGGATGCATGCTCAACCATGTAGCGGACCAGGTCGCTCCTTGTGAACCCGAAGCAATCGTTCACGTAAGGCCCCACGGCCGTCTGCTGTGTCTCCGCCTGCTGCGCCGGATCGGCTGCAGTTCCGTCTGCATACGGATCGGCGGTATCGTAAACTTCCTGCGTTACCACTCCGTAACTAAAGGCATTTGGATCAGCTGTTCCTGAAGGATCTGTCGTTTCCGTTATGTAGCTCCCGTCCGGTGTGACCGGGACAGCTTCAAGCGATTCATAAAGCATACCGCCTGCAGCAGGATTCACCGGAACGGCGGCTTCCGCCGGTACGATACAGATGATGAGTGCAGCGAGAGCACCCGCTGACATAGACAATGCCGCTTTCATAAAGCGGAAGGACGTGTCCTTTCCGGACACCTTGACAGACCCATTACGAGAAACAGATGCTCCCCTATCTGTTCTTTTCATGACATTCTCTCCTTGTTTTTCCTGTGATTTCCGGCCTGCAGCTCCCTTCAGCAGCAGGCCGCCGTGGGTCTTACACTAACACATTACGCAGAAAAGGTCAAAATTCTGAGGGCCTAAAAATTATTAAAGTTTTCTATCCTGACGTTTGTACATTCCCTCCGAGCCGTTTTTCAGG
>JABUSX010000181.1 GCA_021442545.1 Eubacterium sp.
TTCGGCAATCTCAGAGAGGGGATCAGCAAGGCGGCTGCCGGCGGGAAGGGCAGGATGGCTCTCGGGATCGACTCATTCTGCAACGACTTCGGACTGCTTGCAAAGGATGGCAGGCTTATGACCCAGGTCAGAAGCTACAGGGATGAAAGAACGATCAGAACTGCCGATGCGATTTTCAGAAAGGTTCCGAAAAAAGAACTGTATATGAAGACCGGCTGTCAGATCGCTCCGTTCAACACATCCATGCAGATGGCATCTATGGTAATCGAAAACGAAGGGTATCTTCTCGAAAACTGTGACAAGGCGCTTCTCATACCGGATCTTCTTACGTACTTTCTGAGCGGAGAGAAGATCACCGAATATACGCTTGCCTCGGTTACCCAGCTTCTGGATCCCTTTACAGACCGGTGGCAGGAAGAACTTTTCGAACGGTTCGGCATAAGAAAAGATATTTTTGCACCCGTAACACCCTCAGAGACAAAGGTCGGAAAGATCGATTTCACATTGAATCCCGAAATGGAAAGATGTGACGTTGACATCATAACCGTCGGCGGTCACGATACGGCTTCTGCCGTCGCTGCGCTTCCTTCTTCGGATGAAAGGGAAGCCTATATTTCCAGCGGAACCTGGTCTCTTGTGGGAACCCTGGTGCCGAAGCCGGTTCTTACCGATCAGTCTTACGGGTACAATATCTGTTACGAGGGGGGCATGGACCACAGATACCGGATGCAGAGAAATGTAATGGGTCTCTGGATCATGCAGGAGTGTGCTGCGGACTTCGAGAGAAAGACCCGCAGGAAATATGACTATGAATATTTTAATGCCGAAACGGCAAAGGCAAAGCCGCTTGCGTGCTTCATCGATCCGAATGCAGATGAATTTTTCTCTCCGGGAGATATGACCGCCAAGGTCAGAAATTACTGCGGAAAAACAGGCCAGCATGTGCCGGAAACCCTTGGGGAGGTTCTGAGGTGTGTTTATGACAGCCTGGCTATGACCTACCGCTTTTATTTTGAAGTCATGGAGGATATCCTCGGATACAGATTCAGCCGGATCCGGATCCTGGGCGGCGGAGGGCAGAACAGATTTCTGAATCAGGCGGTTGCGGATGCCTGCGGCAAAGAGGTCTTTGCCGGCCCCTTCGAAGCTGCTCTGATCGGCAATATTCTCATGCAGATGAAATGCACCGGCGAGATCGGAAGCTCGGAAGAGGGGCGGGAGATCATAGGAAACTCCTTCCCGCCTGTTCGTTACGAACCGGAAGCAGCCGGGGTCTGGAATGAAGCTTACTTCCGGTTTAAGGAAATATGCGGATATGACGGTCACGGCAGCTGAGCATGTACGATAAACACAGAAAAGAAACAGATACGGCGCTCAGGAAAGATAAGCAGATACATTGAGTACAGATAATAAACGGATACAAGATCATCTATTTACAGATATGGGAGGCGAATGATGAATTTATCTTACTATGAAATGAGATGTGAAATGGCGACGGTTGCGAAGATCATGTACGACCGCAAGCTTACGAATGCGGCGGGAGGCAATTTTGCCGTCCGCGTGGACGAAAACAGGATACTTCTTTCTCCGTCCATGATGTCGGAGAATAAGCACTGCATGCTGAAACCGGAGGATTTTCTTCTTATTGATTATGATCAGAATATTCTTGAGGGAACCGGAAAGCTTTCCAGAGAAACACTCATGCATGTTCTGATTTTGAAGAACTTCAAGGAGATCGGATGTGTTATCCATGCACACCCGTTCTACTGCATGCCCTACGTAGCCTTCGGAAAACCCATTCCGAATGTAACGGAAGCCACGATGGGACGCGGAATGGTGGAAGTGATTCCCTGGCAGCAGGCATACAGCGAGGAACTTTCCGTCGGGGTTTACAAATACTGGGAGGAACACAGAGAGTTAGCGGTTAAAAAACCGATTGCCGGAATCATGCAGTACCACGGCGTGGTGTGTTCGGGAGATACGATCTACAAGGCTTTCAGCATGCTGGAACGAATCGATGTCGATGCCTTCTGCAATCTTTCGAGAGCAGCCGTTATGAATACGGATATGACCTGCATTCCGACTCTGAAATGACAGGCAGCAAAGAACCGCCCCTGTTCGGCGGGGACGGTTCTTTTATTTCGTCTGATAATGAAGCAGAAGAAAAGAACTGTCTCTGTTCAGCTGCAGGAACGGTTCTTTTATTTTCCCGGTAATATAATATAGAAGATATATTTCAGTCGATCTTTGCGCTTTCTCTTTTGATCAGTTCTGAGGCGATCACCACATGAGATACACCCTTTCTGTCATCGGAAAGATTGTATCCGCCTTCCTTTATCCGCTTCATCAGCAGATCCACGGCGGTTGATCCGATTATTTCATTCATGATGCGTACGCTGGTGATCGGCGGATCTGCGATCGTGCAGATCGAAGAATCGTCGTAGCCGATAATGGAAACGTCCTCGGGTATTCTGTAATGAAAGGTCTTCAGCGCGCGGATCGCAGCGGCTGCAAGAAAGTCGTTTTCACAGATGTAGGCGGAGCATGGCCTGGCGCCTGCCTTCAGCCGGGATACCGCTTCAACGTAAGCCTGTTCGCTGTCGGTGCTCAGACGAATGTATGATGCCGGATCCGGTTCGCGTCCGAGGATCTCACGGTACGCAGACTGAAAACCGCTTTTCCGCAGTTCGAAGTTGTTTATCCTGATATCGGCAGAGATATAGCCGATGTCGGTATAGCCGTTTCTGCAGAGGGTCAGAACGCTGTTGTATATCCCGAAATAATTATCGGAGGATATGGTATCGATATTTACACGATGCCGCATATCGTTATCGATAACAATGAGCGGAATATTCAATTCCTTTATTCCCATGCTTTTAAACTTTTCAATATGCTTTTCGTCCAGCTCCGTACCGAGGCAGATGATACCCTCGCAGTTCTGGGACAGCTCCTCGATCTGGCTCTTCCAGTCTTCGCTGCTGTAGAAAAAGCTTATGAGAATATTATAACCCAGCTGTTTTGCACGTTCCTGGATGGAACCCAGGGCGATGGTATTAAAGGTTGCATAGTTTATGACATCGCCTGAGTCGATAAAAATGACATAACGAAGCTGTCGGGACTCCGTATATGTCTTTTTTCCTACGTAGCCGATGCTTTCCGCAGCCTTGAGGACCCTTTTTCTGGTTGCTTCGCTCACCCC
>JABUSX010000138.1 GCA_021442545.1 Eubacterium sp.
AAAAACAGAGAAACCGGCGAAGGAAACGGAAGAAACATCGGAGAAAAAAACGGAGAAAGCATCGGCTGAAGAAACAGTAAAAACACCGCTGAAGGAAGAGGAGAAAGAGGCGGTGAAAGGTAACGGGCCGGAAGAGGAGAAAGAAGAGACAGAGGCGGAGAAGCGGAAGGATCTGCGGGGTCTCCGGCTTCTTCTGGTGGAAGACAATGAGCTGAACCGTGAGATCGCATCAGAGCTCTTATCGATGTACGGGGCATCGATCGATACGGCTGAAAACGGACAGATCGCAGTCGATAAGATCGCCGGGGCCGAAGCCGGCCGTTACGATCTGATCCTGATGGATATCCAGATGCCGGTCATGGACGGCTATCAGGCAGCAAGAGAGATCCGGAAGCTGCCGGATCCGGAAAAGGCAGGCATTCCGATCGTGGCATTGACGGCGAATGCATTTGAAAAAGACAGGAAGCTGGCTCTGGAGGCCGGTATGCAGGATCATGTGACGAAGCCGATCAATGCAGAAGTTGTCATGGCCTCGATCATAAATTGTGTGTCATAGTATTTCATTCTGAACAGGAGGCACAAGATGAAGAAGATTTCGATCCAGAATACCTATGGTGAGCGTTTTCGGCATTGCTGGGGCTGCGGTCCGGCGAACGAGAGCGGACTGCATCTGCAGTCTGTTCCGTCGGAAGACGGAAGCAAGGTAACATGTACCTTCATCCCGGACAAGGCGTATACGGGCGGCGTGCCGGATAATCTGTTCGGTGGAATGATCGCAGTCGCGTTTGACTGCCACGGGACGGCATCGGCGGCCTTCTTTTTCCATCGGAACAAAGGACTGGAACTTACAGAAGAAACGGTGATCGGGAGATTTATTACCGCAAGACTGGAGGTCGACTTCAAAAAACCCGTGCCGATGGGGGAAACCGTGACCGTGACGGCAGAGCCGGAGGAGATCGGCGAACGGAAGGTCATCGTTCTGATGGAAATGGAAGCAAAAGGAGAAGTCCGGGCCCGTGCCAGAATGGTAGCCGTAAAAGTGAAGGATACGATGTAAGGGAAATATGGTGCTGCAATGTGCTGATGCAGGAACCGCCATAAAAGGACGGCAGCGGGTAAGATAAAAACATGTCGTGAAAACCTCCTGTCAGTTTATTCCGGAAAATGAAAACGTTCTTTTCAAATCCGGGAAACGTGGTAGAATAGTTTCGGGAGAGAAGCTATGCAGGTTGATTTTCACTATTATGCAACGTATTGTGCGGCGCTGATCGCAGGCTATTCGCATGAGGAAGCACAGGATATCGGATATGCCGCACAGCATGTAGACGATTTCACAAGAAATTATATACGTTCGATGGGCGGTCCGGAAGCTGCGGCGACAACACAGTCGCAGAGCGAATTGATGCGTTTTCCGACGAATGCGTCGGGAAGGCATGATATGACGCAGTTGTGGACGGCTTTTCATTTTCTGCCCCGCGATCTCTATGCGGAATGTCCGCGGGGAAGAAACAATATATATATGCACAAATACCGTCTGATCTGCGGACCGAACGGTGAGCTTCTGAAAGATACGATGAAGCTGGCCAAAGACAAAGATCTGCAGTCGGTGGGCGTTGCGATGCATGTTCTGGCAGATACATGGGCACACAGATATTTTGCGGGAACGGCTTCGCTTGTGATCAATAACTGCGACGGCCGCATTTATGAGATCGTAGATGAAAAGGGAACAAGAGAAAAGGTTCATTTCAATTACAATCCGTTTTCAAGAGATAATGCGATCACAAAGAAATACGGAAAAAGCATTTATTCGACATCCGAACATTCCACTATGAATTTCGGACACGGGCGGATCGGCCATCTTCCGGATTTCAGCTTCATGCGTTATGAATATTATCCGGCCTGGAATCTGGGGAATCCTATGGTGAAGGATAATCCTTCCGAGTACTATAAAGCATTCAGCCAGATGGTCTACGGTCTGAAATATCTGCGCGGTGATATTCCCGAATTTCAGACGGATACCTATGCGGACGAAGAAATCCTTCCGTGGGATGCCGAGATCCGCGAGGCGATCGGAAGAAGGCAGACTCTGGCCAGCAAAGACTGGAAGGCGATCGGAGAAAAAATGTCCGGGAAGTCTCTGGAAGACTACGATATTTACAGATACCGGAAAGAATTTATCGATGCGGCACATAAAAGAGAAACGTTTCTCGGTAAGTTCATCGTTTCCGTGAGAGCACAGAAAAAAATGATAGCGGAGAAAATCAGAGAGTCCGGAAATCCGCATGTCGGAAAGAAGGATGTTCTTTTTAAGACAGACATACACAGTGAGAAGATCTGGAGGGAGCAGCAGTGAGTATTAGTTCTAAAATATTCAATGTTGTTCTGGGTGTGGCTATCACCCTTTGCGGCATACTCCTTCTCTGCGATCCCAGAGGAATGCATCAGTATATCATGATCATTCTTGCAGTATCTCTCTTTGTGGCCGGGGGAAAGAAGCTTATTTATTTCATTGTGCTGGCAAAGTATATGGTGGGCGGATGGTTCATTATGGCCCGTGCACTGATCACGATCAGCCTTGGTGTTCTGGCATTGCTCAGTATTTCCTGGTCGCTTCTGTACGGATTTATCTATCTTCAGCTTGCCGTAGCCTTTGAAGGAGGAAAATTCATTTACAGTGCACTGGAACTCAGGAAAATGGCTCTCCGCTACTGGTGGTTCCGAATGGTTGTGGGTATTGCGATCATCGTCATCTGCATCATCTGCGCCTGCTGCATAGCGACTCTCAGAAGATATGTGCTGACGTTGTTCGGCATAAATCTGATCACGATCGGAGTCGTGCGTATTTCGGACCTGTTCATGGTACTGAGGCCGATGTCGAGCCAGTGATGGATCTGCAGATGGACTCACGGATATAACCTGGATTTCAAAGAAAAAACGCAAAAATGACAATTCACCGACATAAAAATATCCGTCCGGGATCTACTCAAAACCCGGACGGATATTTTTTGCATTCAGAAAAGGATTTTCCGGCAGATTCCGGATCACATCTTTTTCAATCATGTTCCGGCTGTCTGTGTCTGCCGGCAGCAGATCCCGTCGTTTTATGATCTGCTTGCCCGGCGGTTTTGTTTATCTGACTATTTGCTTACCTGACGATTTTCCTTGCGAGCGCCTTGCTCCAGGAAGAAT
>JABUSX010000418.1 GCA_021442545.1 Eubacterium sp.
CGATCCGTACGTTTCGGATACAGACGTGTATGATGTTCCGGAAACAGATCCTGAGATACAGGATCCGGTTACGGAAGAAATTATTGAGGATGTGACGGATGTGCCGGAGATTTATCCGGAGGTTCAGGAACCGTCTGCGGAAGACATCATTGCGGATGTAACGGACGTTCCGGAAGTGCCGGCTGTCCCGGAAGCCGATCCGGAGATTCAGGATCCGGAGAAAAATCCGGCCGTACCGGCAGATCAGCAGGAAGCCGAAGAAGCCGATCCCGGAAACGAGAAGAAAGACGAGGAACCCGGTCCTCTTGCCCCTGCCGTTTATAAGATCAAATATTATAAAAACGGCGGCACGATCAACGGGGAATACGCGACAGAGTATAATTCCGATGAAGGCGCAGTGCTTCCGGCGGATGTCACGAAAGCAGGCTGTATTTTCGGCGGCTGGTATGCCAATGAGGATCTGACGGGATCACCGGCTGCGGAGATCGCCAAAGGAGACAGCGGCAATAAGGTCTTTTATGCGAAATGGAATCTGGAACCGGCGGTGGAAGACTGCATCGCAAAGATCGATGCGATCGGCACCGTAAGACTTACGGAAAAAAGCAGGGCGAAGATCGATGCGGCCAGGGAAGCTTATAATGGACTTACTTCTGTGCAGAAGAAGCTTGTAAGCAATTACAGCGTACTGGTAGAGGCTGAATCCACCTATGCACTGCTCGAAATGGAAGTGGATGACTGTATCGCGAAGATCGATGCGATCGGCAGCGTGAGATACACGGAAGAGAGTCTTGAGAAGATCCTGACGGCAAGAGCAGCCTATGATGCGCTGGATAAGGATCAGAGAAAGCTGGTCAGCAATGCCTCCGTTCTGAAAAAGGCCGAAAAGACCTATGCTGAGCTGGAAGCAGAGGTGGAAGCCTGTGAGATTAAGATCAACTCGATCGGCAAGGTAGAGTATAACGACACCTGCAAGGCGAGGATCAATGCGGCCAGGAAAGCTTACGATGCACTTGGCAAAAATCAGAGGGCGGCTGTTGAAAATTACGGCACGCTGACAGCGGCGGAAGAAGAATATGCTTCTCTTCAGAGAGTCGAAGAATGCAAAACACTGATCGATGCGATCGGGCAGGTCGAGTACAGCGACGCCTGCAAGGCGAAGATCGATGCGGCAAGGGCAGCTTATGACAAGCTTTCCAAATCCGAAAAGAATCTGGTGACGAATTATTCTGTTCTTACGGATGCGGAGAAAGAATACGAATCTCTGATCCCGAGAGAGTATCGTATCACCTCCGGTGCAAATGCTCTCTGGAAAAAAGGCACCAATGGCGGACTTACCTTCAAGGGTGACGGTGATTTCAGTCTCTTCCAGTGTGTCAAGGTCGACGGTGCTGTTCTGGCAGCATCGAACTACACCGCAACCGGCGGTTCTACGGTCGTCACACTGAAGAAGGAATTCATGGATAAGCTCGCACTCGGAACACATACCTTCCAGATGGTATGGAAGAACGGTACGGCAAGCGCGAAGTTTGCGGTTGCAGCCGGTACCGGAAATGCGAACGGCAGCACGACCGTCAACAGCCCGAAGACCGGGGATACCACGAATGCGGCGGTATGGTTCGTTCTGATTGCAGCAGCAGCCGGGGCAATGGCCGCTCTGGTGGTTGTCAGAAGAAGACGGAGATAATGCTCCGTAACGAAAAAAATATACAGCAGGGGCTGCCGGTTACGGCAGCCCTTTTCAGCTTTATAAAATTGTATCCCCTGACAGGCCAGATCCGGCTTTCCGGTTATTCTTCGGTATGATCCTGAGATTATTTCTGCTCTTCAAGCCGTTTCATCAGCTTTCTGTAACTATACAGATGCTTTATGATTTTTTTGATCCGATGCAGTAAGATATGACGGTTAAAGGGGCGGCTTATGAAGTCTGCGGCACCGGCTGCGTAGGCACGTTCGATGGCAGAAGGGGTATCCTCCGTTGAAATTATGACGACGGGGATGGTATTGATCCATTTTTTCTGGGACATAATATTCAGAACTTCGAAGCCGTCCATAACGGGCATCATAAGGTCGAGCAGAACCAGATCGATCTGATCATGGTATTTCTTTATCATATTTGCACCGAGCATTCCGTTTTCTGCTTCCAGAATATGATAATCCGTTTCGAACAGATCACGAAAAAGCTCTCTGTTGAATGACGAATCATCGATGATCAGGATCGTCGGTTTTTCATCAGTATTCATTTCAACACGATTCATTTCGTTCATATCCATTTCAGAACAGCTCCGGCGTATTGTTGACAGTTAAAGGCTGCGGGGCAGTCATAACAGGAAGCTATGTACAGTCCGGCATGCATTTTACGAAAAGTGATCCGGACTCTGTGTCATAAGATATTCAGTGCAGTATTCCGGAAAGGTCCGCAGCAATCAGATTGTCCGCAAACGAATCGTGACGGGCACATACCGTGATCTGATAACCCGGACAGTCATAATTTCTGAAGAAAAAATCCCCGGGACAGCAGTTCTGCAGGATCTTCAACGGCGTTCCGAACGGAGTCGTGTTCAGTTCCCGCAGGGAAACGGAAAGTCCTTTTCCGATACATTTCAAAAAGGCTTCTTTAGCAGTCCAGATCCGGAAAAAGGCAGCGGTATATTCCTCTTTTTCCAGAAGAGAAAGATATCCGGTCTCTTCCTCCGTACATATGGACTTCGTCAGTGCAGTATGCCGGCCGGAGATTTCTTCGATATCCGCACCGACTTCGCAGTCTGAAAAGGAACAGATGGCTTTTGTACCGCTGTGAGAAAGGTTAAAATGCAGACCGGTCCTTCCGGAAAGATAGGGTTTCTCAAACGGGTTGTAAGCCATACAGACTTCTTTTTCGCTGAGACCGTAATGTTTCAGACCAAAATCAAGAACGACACCGGCTGCGGCAGAAAGAAGACGGTCTTTTTCAAAATAAAAAGAAGAAGCTTTCCGCTGTCTGGCGGAAGAAAGATTCTGCAGACAGCGCGCATACACAGACGGATCCTGCAGGCAGGAGGTATCAAGAATATAGGTGGTAGTTGCAGCCATAAAACCCCCTGCAGTGTGTTTTCAGTAAATGATGGATGTAAATCGTGCAGGCACGGCGTCCGCATGGCGGGCTTATCGCGGCCTTGCGATAACGGACATCTCGCGGCA
>JABUSX010000017.1 GCA_021442545.1 Eubacterium sp.
GTCGTGCGTCGTCTCGTGGTGCTTTGCCTCCATGCGGGCCGACTGAGCCAGTGCCTCATGGCGAAGCAGGATCGCCTTCGGAAAACCGGTCGTTCCGGATGAATAATAGATCGCCGCATCGTCTTCCATGGAAAGCGGAATGTCCGGGCGGGTGCTCGAATAATTCGAAACGATCTTATAATAATCCTCCGCATACGAAGGGCAGCTGTCGCCGACGAAATAGAGGATCCGGTTCCGGCCGATGTCCGAAGCGATGTCCTCGATACGGCCGATAAATTCCGGTCCGTAAAACAGCATGTCCGCGTCGGCCAGACCCACGCAGTAGCGGATCTCCTTTGCGGTATACCGGAAATTCAGCGGCACGGCCACGGCGCCTGTTTTCAGAATGCCGAAATAGATCGGGAGCCATTCCAGCCCGTTCATCAGCAGGATCGCGACCTTCTGCCCGCGGCTGATTCCCCGCGCAAGCAGCATATTCGCAACACGATTTGCCTTTTCCTCAAAAACAGCCCAGGTGATCTCGCGGCGGTAAAACGCCTTCGAAGTCGGCTGTATCAGTTCATATTCCTTCCATGTAACTCTTTGTTCTTCACGGATCTCCGGGTTGATCTCAACCAGGGCGATCTCGTCTGCATACCATTCGCTGTTTCGTTCCAGCAGTTCCGTAATCAGCATTGCTTTTCAACCTGTCTTTCTAATTCGTTTCTCTGATTTCAATAATAAAGCCTTCCGGCCTTTGTTACAAGTATCAAAAGGGTGGGGCCGGCGTTCCCCGTCCCGGTTCACGGTCGTGCCGAAGCCCGTTTATCCTGCCGCCTCCGGCAAGTGTATGACGGTCGGCTGTTTCATCCCACAAGCATCGTCATAAGCGGAATCGTCACGACCGCACAGGCGGTGGTCAGGAAGATCGCGCGCGCCATCATCCGTTCGTTCCCCTGATATTCGATCGAATACATCTGCCCCATCGCCGCGACAGGCATACTGGTAATGACCGTCGAAACGCCGAGGAAGACGGGGTTATCCAGGAAGAGCCGGAAAATCAGGAAGATGACGATCGGCACAAGAAGAAGCTTTATAGCCGAAAGCACATAGATCTTCGGATCTCCGAACATTTCCTTAAACGGCATGGCCGCAAGAGATGCACCGATGACGATCATGGATGCCGGCGTCGTAATGTTGCCCAGCAGTGTTATGGGATTCGAAATGACATCCGGAACCTGGATCTTGATCAGGGCCAGGACGATCGCCGCAAAAGACGTAATAATGATCGGGGAAAGCAGCACCTTTTTCAGCCTGCTTCTGGAATCCGAAACAACATTCTCAGCCGCCTGTACCACGGTATCTTCCTTATCCGGAACAGCACCCTGCGCTGCTGCCTGAGCCGTGCCCGCTGCCTGCGCTGCCGCAGCTGCCCGGATCGCACCCGACGCGGCCGCCGTTATGCTTCCGGGTTTTTCCGCAGCCTCGATCTGCTTATGCCGTTTATCGTGCAGGATCAGGGAGACTCCGAGTGTTTCACAGAGCATGTTGAACGGAATGGAATACATCATGCCGTAGAACAGACCTTCGTTTCCCCAGATGGAAGAAAGAACGGGGAAGCCCATGAAGGCGATGTTCGGGAACATCAGAATAAAGACGGCGGTTCCGGACACGCTCGGCTTAAACCGCAGCAACTTGACGAGCAGAAAGCCCAGGCCGAACATGGTGGCGTAGGCCAGGACGGTAACGCCCAGAAGGAAGAAAAATTCCCCGGCGTCCGGCAGTGAATCGGCGTTGATCACGGAAGCAATGATCATGCACGGCAGAGTGATCTTCAGAACAAAGGAAGAAAGTATCGTCCTTTTTTCCTTCGTCATGAAGCCGATCTTTCCCGCAATAAATCCGAGAGCGATCATCAGGAACAACTCGATCATTTTCTCAAAAACAATAAAAAAGCTCATCTCTGCCTCTTCAATCCTGTTTTATCCGCACAGCATTCCCATAGTACCACAGTGCAGCACATTTCTCAATTTCCATATTCCCTGTCATCCGCAATTTTCAGCAGCATCGTGGATTTTCTCCGCTCTCATATTCTTCGCCGCTGCAGTTTCCTTTCACATCCGCAGAGCTCGTCCTCCTTCCGCTGCAGTTCCCGTTTCCGTCTGCACGAAAACTTATACCGCACATGTCAGCTCATCCTGTGTTTGACTCAGCCGCGGAAGAAACGTATACTCAAAATGAAATCAACGATCTGAAGTTCATGATCCGAAACTTCAAATCTGAAATTTACAGCCCGCGTGCAGTGTGACCGGGCGTTTTTCAAGGAGTGAAATCATGAGTGAAAACAGACCTTATATACCGTGGAAACTGATCGGCGATTTTATGACGGATGCCTTTGCGGCATACGGTGTACCGCGGGAAGAAGCGGCCATCTGCGCGGATGTGCTGATGGAGGCCGACCGGCGCGGCATTGAAAGCCACGGCTGCAACCGGTTCAAACCGATCTATCTGGACCGTTTTGAAAAGGGAACGCTGCTTCCGGAAACCAGGATCGAGATCCTGAAGGAAACCCCCACAACGGTCGTTATGGATGCACATGACGGCATGGGTATGGCCGCCTCTTATAAAATGATGGAAATGCTGATCGAAAAGGCCCGTACCTACGGCATGGCCGGCGGCGCGATCCGCAATTCCACGCATTACGGCATTGCCGGATACTGGACGAACATGGCGGCAAAGGAAGGCATGGTCGGCATCACGGGGACGAACGCGCGCCCGTCGATCGCGCCGACATTCGGCGTGGAAAACATGCTCGGCACGAATCCCCTGACGATCTCCCTTCCCACGGACGAGGAATTCCCGTTCTGCATCGACTGCGCGACCTCGATCGTACAGCGCGGAAAGATCGAATACTACGCCCGAAACGGAAAAGATACGCCTTCCGGCACGGTGATCACGCAGGACGGCAGTACGATGACCGACAGTCAGGCGATTCTGAAGGCTCTTGTCGACGGCACGGCTGCGCTGGCACCGCTCGGCGGCATCGGAGACGAAACGGCCGGCTACAAGGGTTACGGCTATGCCGCTGCCGTTGAGATCCTTTCGGCGGCACTGGCAGGCGGCGAATTCATGAAAGCCCTCTCCGGCATATCCGAAGACGGCAGTCCGCAGATGTATCACCTCGGACACTTTTTCTTC
>JABUSX010000154.1 GCA_021442545.1 Eubacterium sp.
TCCTTCAGCTTTCTTGCCGCATCGGCTTCCGCCTCACTGCGGATTGCTGCAGCA
The DNA here is from genome assembly GCA_021442545.1 of Eubacterium sp. Classification (GTDB taxonomy): domain Bacteria; phylum Bacillota; class Clostridia; order Lachnospirales; family Lachnospiraceae; genus Bilifractor. The sequence continues at coordinate 55 of JABUSX010000154.1, forward strand.
TCGCTGCGTGCCTCGCTCAGAAGTGTTTCTTTTTCCGCTTCAGCCTCGCGGTTTATCTGTTTGGCACGGATCTTGGCTTCATACACCAGGCTGCCGATGGAATCGTAATTATCGACATAGGACTGATATTTTTCTTTTATCGTACGTTCCAGATCCGCAATATCACGCTCCCGGTCCGCTATCTCTTCACGAAGCGCCCGGATCGTTTCGTCTTTTTCATCCAGCTGCTTCCGGACTTCATCCGTTTCCCTGTGGGCTTCTTCCAGATCGGCAGTCATTTTTTTCCGTTCTGCCTTCGCGTTTTCCTGAAGACGCATGAGTTCCACATGAACTTCTTCCTTGTCGTAACCACCAAATGTTGAAGTTTTAAAGAGATCTTCGTTTTCAGCCATGATTGTCCCCCTTTTCTCCCTGTCAGGGATTCGTGTTATGAAAAATATTGGTTAATGGTATTCCAGACTGCACTTCGTTCCAGTCCGAGTCTCCAGAATGCACCGCCGGCGAGTTTATACTGATCCATAAGTTTCAGTTTTTCTTCCAGGGATTTTTCATCTTCCATCCAGATGCTGTACCTCACGCCTTCACCTTCTGCGGAACCGACATTCTGTCCGACGGAAGAATCCCAGTACAGGGAAATACCTCTGTCATTTGCCCAGATCTCCGCATCGTTCATGCCCATAGCCTTGCTCTGCGGACGTTCCTCTCCTTCAACCAATGCCCAGCCTCTGGTATAGAACGGCATGCCCAGAACAATCTGTTCTGCCGGAACGGTCTCCAGTGTATTGCGGATCCCTTCTTCCACAAACGGAAGAGATGCTACGGATCCTGCCGCCGCAGAACCGACGGTATGTTCATCATAAGCCATCAAAACGATGTAATCCACCGTTTTGGCCTGTCCGCCGCGATCATAGTATTCTGTATAGACCGGTACGAATGTATCACTGGAAACGATCAGCCCCTGGTCATGGGCCGCCACGGAAAGTTCCCGGATAAACTGCAGATACTGCGGAGCACTTTCTTCCGTGACCGTCTCGATATCCACGTTGATGCCGTCCATGCCTGTTTCTTCAGCTGCGGCAAGGATCTGATCGATCACATAGGTCCGTCTGTCCAGCGTTTCCAGGATCGTTCCGATCGAAAACGGGCTTCCCTGAACATCCTGAAGGCAGCCCCACACCTGCAGCCCCTTCTTATGAGCCTTGCTGACATATCCCTTCTTTGCCAGGGACTGGATATCCCCGTCATCCGATGCAAAGCGGAACCATGTCGGTGAGATCGTATTCATTCCGTTTGTCCGCTGCACCAGCTTTTCCATTTCGGCATCTTCTTCCGATTCCACATACTGCCAGCCCATGCAGACTCTGTCTTCCGCAAAAATGTGCGGAAAAACAAATTTCTCAGACGTTGTATGACTGATCGTATTTTCGGGTGCCGCCGTAACACTCATTCTTTCCACATAACCGACAAAACCATCGGGAGAAGAAACTTTGTACCAGGAGTTCGTCAGATCCGTTGATTTTCCCAGAAGGATGAGTTTGTCTCCCTTGCTGACTTTTTTGATAATCTCTCCCTTTTTGTCGTCCCGGGCACGAATGACCGTATCCTTCGTTGCCGTTTCCGCGGAAACATTCGTCCAGTCGGTCCTTGCAACAACCCTTTCCGGATCCGTAAAGGTATCCAGATCAATGTCGGAATTCTGTTTCACACAGGAAGCCGACAGATAAGGGATCTGATCGATCATGACCAGCTCCTTCCCTTCGCCCGGAACCCATACTTCCGTGCCGGAGGGAAGCGTCAGCAGCATCTGCCCCGTATCGGATTCCCAGTAAAAACTGCTGTTCAGATATTCCCACACCAAAGGATAGGAAAGATAGATCTCTCCGTTCCGGACAACGCCTTTTTCTTCAAGCAGCTCATCGTTTACGATGATCGCTGCCTCATTATCGGATATGATTTTGAAATGGTTTTTCGCATCCATTACGCGGTCATTCGAAGAAGCCTTTTCAAAAAACAGGATGGCAGCTGCCACGATTCCTGCCACTGCAATGATGCAGATCAAAAAAGGCAGAAATGATCTTTTTCGGCCCATAAGCTCGTGTCCTCCTTACAAAAAGCCAGATTTATATTAGCATGTATATCCGTCAATGGCAAGAAAGTGCAGGAGGGAGCCTGCCGCAGAAAGATCCGGACTGCAGATAACCGGCGGTTCCGAAAGCGGCCGGCACAGTGTTCCGGAATGCAGGCGGCAGGCGGGAAACGTAACCGGAGAATTCCGGAAAAACGGCAGAACGGTTCTCGTTTTGCGGGGGACACCACAACGCATGGTTCCGTCTGCCGCCTTCCGGATGTTTTTCTTCCCGCCGGATCACGGCCGGCTTACGGGCACATATTATCCTTTCATAAGTTTGATTATTATTCACATAAACCATGACCGGGACAGAGTACTGCCATAACCGTATTTTCTCCGCTGCCGGACTGATCGAAAAAATGTTCAGTCACATTCCTTTTTGATTTGCTCTGCATTTTTCGAGCGCTTCGGAGCGGGAGTCGGATTGGAATTCTGCAGCAGAACGCTGCTTTCTGACAAAGGACCGCATCATCGGGGGAATCTGCGTTTTCCCCCGGGGGCCTTCAATAAGATGTATGCTGCCATACAAAAAGAGACCGGACTATGCCTGTTTGTTCTGAAATGATTATTTGTCATGGGGGGTTTTCGGAATGATCAGTTATGGAGAACTATTCTGAAAAAGGCGGTCATGAACTGCCGCTTCAGAATATCTGATCATTGATGATCGGAGCAGGAGCACTCAGAATGTCTGAGAATACCAGACGTGTTCCTTTCCGACCTGACTGCCTGCCTTCAGAGAACCAAGGGTATCACCTCCTGTCTGCCGGCATGACAGCACCTGTCACGGTCTCTATATTATATCATACGTTCCGCATACTTCAAGTATGTGATGTCGTCAATCGGTTTGCCGTTAAGCGTGTAATACTTGGTCGAGGTGTCAAAATAAATACCATCACTCTTGGCTTTCGCAGGTTCCGTTTGTGCTTGAGCCGCTTCTTCCTGCAAGAAAGA
>JABUSX010000455.1 GCA_021442545.1 Eubacterium sp.
TCCGAGCTTTCCGGCTCGATCCCGCCGGTATCGATCAGGGTAAACGAATACTTCAGCCAGCTGACATCTGCGTAAATACGGTCACGGGTAACACCGGGCGTATCTTCCACGATGGAAATCATACGGCCGGCAATCGCATTAAACAGCGTAGATTTACCGACGTTCGGGCGTCCCACGATCGCTGCGATCATCCTGCTCATACATCTGTCTCCTTCTATAGTGAACCTGCCGCTCCTCGCCCAGAATACAGCGGCAGAGATCCTGTCCTTCTGACCCGACAATAACCACCGGAATATGAAGGGATTTTTCCACATCCTTCACTGCAACATTATCGAGAAATACATCTTCCCCGGCACGCAGCATCTGACACGGGATCAGCAGCCGGTCTCCGAGTTCTCTGCCCTGCAGCTGACGGATCAGATCTCCGCCCGTGACCAGTCCCGTTACCGTTATGCGTTCTCCGTAAAAGTCGTTTCGTATCGGGAGGCAGCGGATCTGCACTTTCGGATACAGCCGCCGGATCCGATCCATCTGCTCTTCCAGAAATACACCCGGCAGCATACCGCACGCAAGAGAAACGCTTCGCTCCCGGTTATCTCCCGCTCTGTCTGCAAGTTCCTCTGTGATCTCTTCCTCCAGAAGGCGCAGCATACCGACGCCGTTTTCAAGCTGCGGATAACCATCGTAGGTTTCCGCCTCCGGTATGGGTTCTCCGGCCAGCAGATACCATTCGTCCGATGCATGGATAAAATGGTTTTTCCATTTCGGATACAGTCTTTTCTGCCAGCTTACGACCTGTTCGATCACACGCTTCGCTTCATCTTTTCCGAACGGTTCCAGAGGATACAGTCCCTCCCTGTGCCGGGTCAGGCCGGCAGGAACAACGGAAAGACTGCCCAGATGCGGCAGATAAGCCGATAGATCTGCGATCGTCCGCTCCAGATGGTCTCCGTCATTGATTCCGCGGCACAGCACGATCTGTCCGTTCATCCCGATCCCGGCTTCCGCGAAGGTTCCGAGATACGCCAGCACCTCTCCGGCTCTTCGGTTTCCGAGCATTCTGGTACGCAGATCCGGCTCTGTTGTATGGATCGAAATATTGATCGGCTCCATGCGGTAACGAATGATCCGGTCGATATCCTTCTGACGCATATTGGTGAGCGTCACATAATTCCCCTGAAGAAAGGAAAGACGCGCATCGTCATCCTTGAAATACAGAGTTTCCCGCATGCCGGGCGGGTTCTGGTCAATAAAGCAGAAAATACACCGGTTGTGGCAGGAACGGTAACGGTCCATCAACGGCTCTTCAAAAAGAATGCCCAGCTCCTCGGACTCTTCCTTTTCGATCTCCAGCAGCCATTCCTCTCCGGAGTCCCCTTTTCGTATCAGAACATCAATTTCTTCATCCTGTGTCAGAAAACGGTAATCAAACACATCCTCAACCGGCTGTCCGTTAACAGAAAGAAGTTCATCGCCGGCGCAGATCTCCATCTCTTCTGCAATACTTCCCGGGATGACTTCCCGAATGATCTGTCTGCCAGCCGCCATTTCAACCCTCCGTACCTCTTCCGGCAAATACACAAAACACATAATAGCAATTCATTCATCTATTTGCAAGTAACCGCTCCTTTCCGTATGGAAGCCCGTCATTCTTCAGCGCAGTCTATGATGACATCGATGTTTCTGATAATGCTCCTTTCCGTATCGAAGCCCGGCATTCTTCAGCTTCCCTTCCGTGTTTTTCTGCTTCTCTGACGCATATCCTTTCGGTATCTCTGCAGAATCTGCTGTCCGGACTCCCGAAATCGATCGCCACCTGTTACATTATTTCAAAGGCCGGTGCTGTTGACCATGCAAACCTTTAATGCTATTATGAAGGCGCAATTTCAAACGGTCTGCGGTCACAGAGCCAGGACCACAACATCGTCAGATTTGACAGGAGAGAATGATGGCTTCATCAGATAATCTGCTTCACGCTGTTCCCGTAGCTCCGTTGAAGATACTTGCACTTCCCGGCTGTGAAAACATGGCCGAAAGCATCGATTCCTATCTTCGCCATTTCCGAAAAGAAAGAGTCCAGAAAAATGCCGCCAAGAAGCGGATTTACGGCTATCAGGCAGACAGCTTTCTGGTTCATTCCGAGTGTCCGAGGTTCGGTTCCGGAGAAGGAAAAGGTATCATAAAAGAGTCCGTTCGCGGTGTTGATCTCTTCCTTCTGGTAGATGTGTGCAACTATTCCGTTACCTATCCTTTGTTCGGACAGATGAATCACATGTCACCGGACGATCACTATCAGAACCTGAAGAGGATCATCGCGGCCGTAAACGGAAAGGCACACCGGATCTCCGTGATCATGCCTTTCCTGTATGAGAGCCGCCAGCATAAGCGTACCAACCGGGAGTCTCTTGACTGTGCCATGGTGCTCCAGGAGATCAGCCGGATGAACGTAACAAACTTCATCACCTTCGACGCACACGATCCCCGTGTCCAGAATTCGATTCCGCTTCATAATTTTGACAACTTCTTCCCGACTTACCAGTTTATGAAAGCGCTTCTTCATTCCGAGCCGGATATTCAGCTGAATAATGACCATCTGATGATCATCAGCCCGGATGAAGGGGCCATGTCCCGGGCCGTCTATTTTTCAAATGTGCTTGGTGTGGATATGGGAATGTTTTATAAACGACGTGATTATTCCATCATAGAAAACGGGAAGAATCCCATTGTGGCTCATGAATTCCTCGGTGCCTCCGTCGAAGGCAAGGACTGCCTCGTAATCGATGATATGATTGCCTCCGGCGGCAGCATGATCGATGTTGCAAGGCAGCTGAAAGAGCGAGGTGCCAAGCGTGTCATTGTCTGTACGACCTTCGGATTATTTACGGAAGGGCTCGAACGTTTTGATGAATATCATAAAAAAGGCATCATCGAAAAGATCATCACGACAAATCTGATTTATCAGACACCTGAGCTTCTTACCAGAGAATGGTATGAATCTGCAAGGATGGAAAAATATCTTGCCAGCATCATTGATACCATGAATCACGATGTATCCATCGCACCGATCATGAACAATACCACAAAGATCAATAAGATGCTGAAAAAACACCGCTGATCC
>JABUSX010000061.1 GCA_021442545.1 Eubacterium sp.
CCCGAAGCACACCGATACCTGGAAAAAAATGCCATGAACAACTGCCTTTCGAAAAAGGAAGTTGCGGAAGAAATCATACGCTCCTATTCCGGATGAAAGCTCTTCTTACCGCAAACACACAAGAACCGGAGACGACGCATCGTCTCCGGTTCTTTTTTACTCTTTTCAGTTGTATTTACGAATGCACCCGGCTCAATCCTTATGAAGCCTGACCGGCATCGCCCTGAGTAACATCCGCCTGCGATGCGGCCACCTGAGAGGCATCTGTCTGATATGAAGCATCATACGAAGCATCATAGGAGGCATCATAGGAAGCATCATAAGAAGTATCATATGAAGTATCTGTCTGAGTCGTATCAACATAACTGCTGTCGTCTGTAACATAACGACGGATCGTACGGATCGAATCCTCTCTCAGATCGGAGTAGCCGATACCGTTCTCTTCGTCGATCGCATTGATGATCTGTCCGTCGCCGGCGTAGATCCCGACATGACCGGAATAGCAGACAACATCGCCGACCTGCAGGTCATTATAGGAAACCGTCGTTCCGTCACCCTCAATGTCCCAGGAGGTACGGGAGGTATTGATCCCGAAGTTCGCATAGATCTGCTGAACAAATCCGGAGCAGTCCACACCGTTTGTCAGGCTGTTGCCGCCGTAAACATAGGGATTTCCGAGAAACTGCTGTGCATAAGCCAGGATCGCCGCGCCCGTTGCGCTGGTATACCCCGCATCCGTATAGCCGGAGTAGCCGCCGGTACCCGTATCGGATCCTGTGCCCGTTCCGGTATCGGTTCCTGTATTATAATCCTGATTGTAATCCTGTGACGGGACATAAGGCGTTGTTCCGCCCATCTCACCCGCTGAAGGAAGAGCACCGTTTTCCTGATAATAGGAATCCACGATCTGCTGCGCAATAACGGCCGCATCCTCAGAATCGATGCCCATGGCTTCCTGCATGGCAACCAGCTCGGCAATGACACGGTTCTGTTCGTCGATCAGTGCCTGATACTCCTGAGCCTTTACGTAGGCATCCGTGATCTTGACATCAAAATCGTCGTACTTGCCTTCCGCTTCCGTAAGAAGTGTTTCCAGCTGTCCCTGCGCCTCTTCTTCCTGACGTCTGCGGTTTTCCAGAGTGTTCTTTTCCTGACGCTGCTCCTCCTGAAGACCTTCTACCTTCTTAACAGAAGCCAGGTAAGACTCCAGCTGCTCTCTGTCGTAATCGTACATCTCCTGCGCATAGGAAGCCTTGTTCAGGATGTCACCGATATCGCCGCCTTCCAGGAACATGGCCGCCCAGCCGGCTTCGCCGCCGGTTTCATATACATACTGGATCCGCCTTTTCATGCCCTCGTACTGCGCGGCACGATCGTTTTCTGCTGCTTCCAGATCCGCTGCCGTAACATCCATCTTTTCACACAGGGTCGTGATCTGTCCGCTGATATCTTCTATTCCCGAAATGACCGAGACAAGTTTGCCTTCCAGATCATCAATATTACCCGTAATCTCTGCTTTTTTGTTTTCCAGATCGTCAATGGATTCTTTCAGGTCAGCCAGTTTGCTTTCTGCTTCGGCCGCCTCAAGCTGCGCTGCTTCCAGTTCCGTTGATTCAAGTTCTGCTGCTTCCTTCTTTGCTTCTTCAGCCTCGGAAGCCGTTACCGTAAAGGCAGGTCCGACAGCCACGATGGCAGCAAGTCCGGTTACAGTCAAAAGCTTAAACATCTTCATATAAAACAACCTCGCTAATTTTGAACTAAATGTTGCGATCTTTTGACATGGTAACACACGATTTATGACAAATCAAGGGAAGCGCCGCACATAATTGTAAAGAATCTATAAAAGAGAACATCCTCAATATTCTTCTTCTGCACTTCTTTTCCTGTTTCTATTTCACAAATGCAGCGATCCGATCCTGTACATTTTTTTCGAGATTACGGTAGAAAAACATATAATCATAGATGTGATACTCCCCTTCCGGAAGGAAGGAAAGCTTTGCAGGATACGCTTCTTTGTCAACATCCGTCACCTTCAGTGTTCCGCGTTCCGGATCGATGTAAGCCCCCGTAAATTCCGGAATCTCTTTTGTAATCACTCCGTCTTTGTCTGTGAAACAGGCACCCAGATTCAACGTCCGGTCGGCGGGGGTACTGTCCGTTTCCCAGTTCAGCGGATTGATGGACATCGTCTTCACACCGGCCGGAACGATGATGCTGTCTTCAACCTCCTCTGCCTCCGCTTCAAATGTGATGATGACGCCTGTATCGGTCTCTCCGGCGGCAGCCTTCAGGTAAGAAGCTTCTTTCTGATCTTCTTCGGTAAATCTCCATCCGAGCGCATAGCAGGCAGCGATCTGCTTCGAACAGGGCTCCTTATCATAAAAATCCTTCATGAGGCGGATGCAGTGGTCAGCCCCCTGCGAAAAACCCGCAAGAATGACCGGCCGGCCGTTGTTATAGTGTTCAAGATAATATTCAAAGGCAAGCTTCACATCCTCGTAGGCCGCATTCAGATACGATTCCCACTCTTTTTCCGGCAGGGAATAGATATCCAGCGATGCCTGCCGGTAGTAGGGGGCAAAAAACCGTGCATTGTCGTCATAAATGCCTTTTTCCATATTGATGGCATTGAGGAAGGCTGTTTTTGCCTCTTCGCTGTCCAGCGGCATATTGCTGATCGTTTCTCCCGATTTATAGGTCGTCGGCGCGAGGAAAAAGATGTCTGCCTCCGTTTCCGTGCGGTCTGTTTCCGCAAAAGCCCAGTTTTCCGCCTTGCCGTAATCCACTGCATCCTTCTTCTTCCCGCAGGAAACGAGGGAAAGCGCCAGGACTGCAATAAACAGCAGACACAGAAGTTTTTGTCTGAGCGATACCGATCTTCCTGTTTTCATGATTCACACACCCCTTTTCATACCCTGATAACTATCTGTATTGAATTTCTGTATAAAAAATGTAGCACGGGAAAACATGGCTGTCAAAAGCGTCTGTTCGGGTAAACACGCCCGTCAAAAGCGTCTGTTCGGGAAAACACGCCTGTCAAAAGCATCTGTTTGGGTAAACACGCCTGTCAAAAGCATCTGTTCGGGAAAACACGCCTGTCAAAAG
>JABUSX010000024.1 GCA_021442545.1 Eubacterium sp.
ATACAGGGCATCTTTCTGATCAGAAACAGAAGCAGGGAAGTGCGATGGCATTTATTGAATTTCGTCAGGTGACAAAAAAATACGGAGAAGGACGGTCGTCGATTTTTGCGCTGGGAGGTGCGGAGTTTACGATCGAAAAAGGAGAATTTGCCGTTATCCTCGGCGCTTCGGGAGCCGGAAAAACAACGGCCCTGAACATTCTCGGCGGTATGGACAGTGCTACGGACGGCTCGGTGCTCGTGGACGGAGCCGAGCTGACACGTATGAACAAGAAGCAGCTTTGCCAGTACCGCCGTACGGATATCGGCTTCGTTTTCCAGTTTTATAATCTGGTTCCGAATCTGACGGCTCTGGAAAACGTGGAGCTTGCGGCTCAGGTCTGCCAGAATGCTCTGAATGCGGCAGAAGTTCTGGATAAGGTCGGTCTTTCGGACCGGACGGATAATTTTCCTGCCCAGCTTTCGGGCGGAGAACAGCAGCGCGTTTCCATCGCAAGAGCGATCGCCAAAAATCCGAAGCTCCTGCTTTGCGATGAGCCGACCGGTGCCCTTGACTATGTGACGGGAAAACAGATTCTGCAGCTGCTGCAGGATACCTGCCGGAAGGACGGCATGACCGTTGTTCTGATCACACATAATTCCGCTCTGGCACCCATGGCGGACCGGCTGATACGTTTCAAAAGCGGGAAAGTAACGGAGGAGAAGCTGAACCCGGCTCCGACTCCGATCGCGGAGATCGAATGGTAGAATGAGTGCATTTTCAAAGGACATTCTGAGAACGATTAAGGGAGGCTTCAAGCGGATCCTGGCGATTATGCTGGTAACGGCTGTCGGGATCGCGATGATGACGGCTCTTCGTGCGGCCTGCAGTGACCTCAGCGTCAGTGCAGACCGGTTTTTTGATGCTCAGAAACTGCATGATATCTATATTCAGTCGACACTCGGACTGACAGATGAGGATGTTGCTGCACTGGAGGAAACAGAGGGTGTTTCTTCCGTGGCAGGCTTTTTCAGCAAGACAGTCCATACGGAAGTCAATGGCTCCCGGAAATCTGCGGAAATGCGCACGGTTTCCGATACAGGGATTGATGCCCCCTATGTGTCCGAAGGCCGGCTTCCGCAGGCAGCGGATGAGATCGCCGTTACCTCTTTCTATCTGTTTGAAAGCGGGAAAAAGATTGGCGATACCGTCACGATCCAGGAAGATGTTAAAAAAAGTGATAACGGTACAGAGGAGACCGCTGCAGAAAACGATACAGATGAGATCTCCTCAGAAGACAGTACGAACGGATCGGCTTCAGAAAACACTGATCCGGAAAATGAGAATAAAACAGCAGCTTCTGTAAAAGAGGATAAAAATAAAAGTACAGAGAAAAAAGAAAAAAGCACGGATGCGGAAAAAGAAGACGGCCTTAATGTTGAGGAGGTCAGCCTGGACGATGTAGGGGCGGAGATCGAGGAAGAAGAGGAAACTCCGGATTTTCCGGTCACGACCTATACGATTACGGCTTCTGTCGTGGATCCCTGTGATATCAATAACCGGGAAGGCGGAACGAAGTTCCGTGCTTCGGCCATGGACAGCTACGTTTTCTTTGTGCTTCCCGAAGCCGTGGATAATGACATCTATACCGGGATCGGCGTTATCCTGGAAGGGACAGCCGACATGTTCTGCTTCGATCAGGAATATCGTGATCTGGTGGATGAAAAGACGGCCGTGATGGTGGATACGCTCAAAGAGGCACGGGAAGAGGCGCGAACACGGTCCGTCAAAGATGAGGCGAACGGAAAGATCGATGATGCCGAAAAAACGATGCGGGACGCCTTCGACGATGCCGAAACACAGTTTTCCGATGCAAGGACAGAACTGGATGACGGCAGGAAAAAGCTGAAGGATGCCGAAAAAGAACTGAAGAAGGAATCGGCCGACGGACAGAAGGAGATCGACGACGGCCGCGAACAGATCGAGTCCGGCTATGCGGAGATCGATGCAAACCTGATTACCCTGTACAATTCACAGCTGCAGGTCAATGACGGTCTGGCGCAGCTTGAGCAGGGTGCGGCCACGATCGCGGAGCAGGAACAGCAGCTTTCTGACGGCGAAGCGGAACTTGCCAGAGCAAAAGAACAGCTTCCTTCCGAAGAAGAGATCGCTGAGAATCTGAAAAACATCGAAGCGGGTATGCAGGAACTGCAGTCACTTCGTGAAAGCACGGAGGCACAGATTGCTTCTCTCGAGGCGGAAAAGGCCGGCTATGAAGCACAGCTTGCGGATGTTGAGGCGCAGCTTGCAATTCTGATCGGGTCCGGTTTGCAGGACGAAGAAACGCTTGCCATGATCGCACAGCTGGAAGCTGCTGCGGCCGGCTTAAACGAAGCCATCTCCGGATATGCAGCCGGAATCGAAGAGGCGAATGCGGGACTGGCCGAGATCGACACGAATATCGTGACCCTGGAAGGTCAGAAGGCACTGCTGGATGAAGCCTCTGCCGGATGGGCCGTGATACACGAAAAAGAAGCGGAGCTTTCCGCAGGGCGTGAACAGCTGGAAGCGGGAAAGGCCGAAATAGAAACCAACAGGGCCTCGCTGCAGGCTGCACAGGCGCAGATCAATAGCGGCTATGCACAGATCGAAGAAGCCCGTCAGAAGCTTGCCGATTCCGAGAAGGAACTGGAAGACGGACAGAAGGAACTGACGGAAAAGGTTGCCGATGCCGAGAAGGAGATCGCGGACGGCTGGTCGGATCTGGAAGAGGGCGAAGAAAAATATGCTTCAAACTGGGACGAATACCAGATCAAAAAGAAAGATGCGGAAGAAAAGATCGAGGATGCACGAAAAGAAGTGGATGAACTGGATCCCGCAAAATGGTATTTCTTCAACCGCCGGAATCTGAGCGGCTTTGTCAACATCGAAAGCGATACGGGCGCGATCAGTTCTCTGGGTATTGCTTTTTCGGTCATCTTCCTGGCGGTTGCGATTCTCGTGTGCCTGACGACCGTCAACCGCATGATCGAAGAAGACCGCGGTCTGACCGGTACATACAAGGCTCTTGGCTTTACGGACGCAGAGATCATGCGGAAGTATGTCCTTTATATGCTCGTAGCCTG
>JABUSX010000169.1 GCA_021442545.1 Eubacterium sp.
GCCTTCTGGAACTTGTCTACAAGAATGAAGAACTGGAAAGCATCGTTCTTCTTCCGGTTTCCCAGAAGCTGCACGAGACCCAGAAGGATCCGGTTCTCGATCCGGCTTCCCTTCCCGCTTCTTCAGGCAGAAAGAATGCGGAACCTCAGGTATCCTCTTCCCGTCTGAAGGAACTGAAAGCCGAAGAAAAAAGCAAAAGCGACCTCAAGGAGATCATCTTTTTTTCCGAGACCTATCTGGGACATCCGCTCAGTACAACGGACATCCGCCGTCTGGCCTATCTTTATGACGAACTGCACATGTCGGCCGATCTGATCGACTTCCTGATCCAGTACTGCGTCGGCCGTGAAAAGACCGGCATCCATTACATCATGACGGTCGGTCTGTCCTGGCATGATGAAGGCATCCGGACCGTCAAGGATGCAAAGGAACGAAACAAACAATCCTTTAAAAATTACTATACGATCTTCAGATTCTTCGGCATCAGCAACCGAAGTCCGGTTCCGGGGGAAATTTCGGACATGGACCGCTGGATCCGGGAGTACGGTTTTCCCATGACCATCATCGAGGAAGCGGCCTCGCGCACGATCCGTCAGACCGGAAAGCCCAGTTTTCCCTATGCCGAACGCATTCTTTCAGACTGGCACAAGGCCGGCGTAAAAAACCTTGCCGATGTCACGGCTCTGGACGAGCAGCACAAAGCCTCTTCGGAAAAGCAGAACAGGCCTGCCGCTTCCGGAAAACATCCCGCCGGTAAATTCGGGGATTTTCCGCAGCGGAATGATGACGAACACAAACGCCTCGTAGAGGCCGTGATCAGAAATCAGTAGGAGGGATCCATGGCGCTTACGAATGCCCTTCATGACAGAATCATGCGGGAATATGACGAAATACAGTTCCGTCACCTCCGGGAACGGGATGACCGGCGTGAGAAGGTTTACGCAGCTATCCCGGAAATGTCGGAACTGGATGCTGCGGCGGCCTCTCTTGCCCTGAAGAAAGCCCGTGCGCTTCTGTATCCGGAATCGGAAGCAGACCTGGATCTTTCTGCGGAGCTTGCCGGAATCGAAAAAAAGAGGACGGCTCTCCTTGCATCGCATGGCTGGCCGGCTTCTTATCTGGAAACAGAATATGACTGCCCCGTATGCAAGGACACGGGATATGCGGACGGGAAGAAATGTACCTGTTTTCTGCAGAAAGAAATCGATCTTCTTTATGAAAATTCGAATCTGCAGGATCTCTCCGAAGAGAAGGGATTTTCTTCTTTTTCTCTTTCCTACTATTCGGAAGAAGGTTCCCCTTCACCGCGGGAAGAAGCTGAACGCGCACTGGCTGCGGCAGAGGGCTATGTCCGCACCTTCGGGAGGGAAGACGCCGTACGTAATCTCTGCTTTTACGGCAATGTGGGGTTGGGAAAAACCTTCCTTTCCCGCTGTATTGCAAAAGAACTGCTTGCAAAAGGGCGCAGTGTGCTGTATCTTCCCTCTTATACGCTTTTCGAACAGCTCGGAGGATACCATTTTTCAAATGAGCAGGAACTGAAGAAAGAATTACAGGAATCACATGATGCTGTTTTTTCCTGTGATCTCCTGATCATAGACGACCTCGGAACGGAACTGATCAACTCATTTACGACTTCTCAGCTCTTTCTGATCATGAATGAGCGGGACCTTCATAAACGGGCTACGATACTTTCCACAAACATTCCTCCGGCAGCCTTTGAAGATGCCTTTTCGGAACGAATCTCTTCAAGACTGCTCGGAAGCTACAAACTTGTTCACCTTTCCGGAACAGATATACGGATCCTGAAAAAACTGACTGGAGGAAACTGAATCATGTCCAAGCATGAGTCCAATTATTATGACTCGTATCCCGTAGGACGGCTGGGAATCATTGCTCTGAAGAGCTGCGAAGAGATCGGAAGAAAAGTTAATGACTATCTCCTCACCTGGAGAGCGCAGCGCGAATCCAGCCTGAGCTACAACATGGAAGCAGAAGGCTATGTGCGCGACACCTTTCTGATCAATACAAGGGTTCCCCGTTTCGGTTCCGGCGAAGGAAAAGGCATCGTGGACGAATCCATCCGCGGCGATGACCTCTATCTGCTCGTGGATATCTGCAATTATTCGATCACCTACCGGATGAACGGTTTTTCCAACCGCATGTCCCCGGATGACCACTTCCAGGATCTGAAGCGGACGATCGCCGCGATCGGCGGAAAGGCCCGGCGCATCAACGTCATCATGCCCTTCCTCTATGAGAGCCGCCAGCACAAACGGACGGGACGGGAGTCGCTCGACTGCGCCCTTGCCCTGCAGGAGCTCGCCGAAATGGGCGTGGACAATATCATCACCTTCGATGCGCACGATCCGCGCGTCGTCAATGCCATGCCGCTGCACGGTTTTGAAAACGTCCAGGCGACCTATCAGTTTATCAAGAATATCCTGCGGAACGCGGAACCGGATACGAAGATCGATTCCGACCATCTGATGGTCATAAGTCCGGATGAAGGCGGCATGAACCGTGCGATCTACATGGCCAATAACCTCAGCGTGGACATGGGTATGTTCTATAAAAGAAGAGATTATTCCACGATCATAGACGGAAAAAATCCGATCGTTGCACATGAATTTCTCGGTGCCGACGTAGACGGAAAGGACATGATTATCGTGGATGACATGATCTCATCCGGCGACAGCATTCTGGAAGTGGCAGGCCTGCTGAAGAAAAAAGGCGCCCGCCACATTTACCTCTGTGCGACCTTCGGCCTGTTCACAAACGGTATGGAACGCTTCGACCAGGCCTTCCGTGAAGGACTCTTCACAAAACTTGTTACGACAAACCTTGTATACCAGACTCCGGAACTGCTGGAACGTCCCTACTATATCGGCTGCGATATGAGCAAATACATTGCCCTGCTTATCGATACGCTGAACCACGATACTTCGATCAGTTCCCTTCTGAATCCGGTTGCACGTATTCAGAAGATCCTTAAAAAATTTGAAGAGGGGATCCCGTTTTAATACTGCAGATCTCACATCGCATGTACCCTGTGCCTGAGACTTTTCATGAAAAGTC
>JABUSX010000134.1 GCA_021442545.1 Eubacterium sp.
CGGAAGGTTCCCAGTCCCACGTGGAGAGTGACCCGTGCAATCTGAACACCCTTCTCTTCGATCTCCTTCAGAAGTTCCGGCGTGAAATGCAGTCCTGCCGTCGGCGCGGCCGCAGAACCGTTATGTTCGGCGTAGACCGTCTGATACCGCTCCTTATCTTCCAGTTTATGTGTAATATAAGGAGGAAGAGGCATTTCACCGAGCCGGTCGAGAATTTCTTCGAAAATGCCGTCATAAGAAAACCGGATCCGGCGGTTGCCGTCATCCAGAACATCGGTTATGGTTCCGCGCAGCAACGGATCTTCTCTGCCGTTTTCACAGAAAAGGATTTCCGTTCCGGGTCTGCATTTCTTTCCGGGACGAACGAGTGTTTCCCACTCATTCTCCGATTCGCGTTTCAGAAGGAGAATCTCGATGCGGGCACCTGTTCCGGCTTTTGTACCATAAAGTCTGGCAGGCAGAACTCTGGTGTCATTCAAAACAAGACAGTCTCCCTGCCGGAGACAGGTGAGTATCTCCCGGAAGACCGTATGCGTTATGCCGCCTGTTTTCTTATTCAGGACAAGCAGCCTGGATGCGCTGCGGTCCCTGATCGGATCCTGGGCGATCAGTTCTTTTGGAAGTTCATAATAAAAATCACTTGTTTTCAACTTATGACCTTATACGAATTGTTCATTTTCAGTTTCAGATCTGGTAAGATTCCGTCTGTCTGCAGATTTCGAACTCAGCAAAACCGGACGATCGAAGCTGCGAACTGCTCATTTTCTGCTTCAGGTTTGAAAAGATTCCGTCTGTCTGCAGATTACGGGCTCGTCAAAGCCGGCTGATCGAAGCTGCGAACTTCTCATTTTCGGTTTCAGGTTTGATAAGATTCCATCTGTCTGCAGATTCCGTGCTCGTCAAAGCCGGCTGATCAAAGCTTCATACCGACAGCAGCCGGATTTTCTTCAGCCTCAGGTCTTATAATAATTCCGCAATAAGCTGTCCGGATAATAGGTTTTGTCAAATGCCTCCAGAACAGCTTTTCCGTCACGCATTTCCAGGATACTTACGGAACAGTTCGGCGGTACGATACCCCGCCAGAAATCTTCCGTATCCTGAAGCAGAACATAAAGCAGCGCTCTGTTGAGGCAGCCATGCGATGAAACCAGAATATTGGCATCATCCGCATATCCCGTCTCTTCTGTTTTTCTGCAGAATGCCTTTGCGCGTTCAATGACGGACGGAATACTTTCTCCTCCTTTTGCCGGTTTGTAGCCGAAAGGATCCTTACGCATATCCAGAATAGTCGGCAGCTCTGCATCCGGATGATCCGGATGCATGCTTTTTCCTTCCAGTTCACCGAAACCGATCTCTGTCAGAAGAGGTTCCGGTACGACTTCTGCTCTGCCGTCCTTCAGAATAATCTCTGCTGTCTGTACGGCACGCTTAAGCGGGCTGGTAAAACAGATCTCAAAAGGAATATCTTTCATAGCCTCCGACGTGATCTCGGCCAGTTCGATACCGGCTTCATTCAGCAAAACATCACTTTGCCCCTGAAGACGCCATTCTTTATTCCATTCGGTTTCCCCGTGGCGGATGATATATAAATGCATAATTCCAACTCCATGCTGCCGCAGCTTAAATTACAGCGTCTTTTGCCGGCCAATTCCGACATCTGCACCAAATGATCCGTTCCGTACCTGTTTCAGTTCAGAATCTGTTTCAGTTCAGAATCCGTTTCAGAAGATATGTACCTTTTCCGCAGTGCCTGCTGTCTTACTGCCTGAGTTCAATGCCCATTCCGGACAGTCCGTTCAGGATCTTCTTCATCGCAGCAGAAACATCCGCTTCTTCAAGGGTCTTTTCCGAAGAACGGAACACAAGCGAATAGGCCATGGACTTGTACCCTTTCTTCACCTGTTCGCCTTCATAAATATCAAACAGAGTCAGATCCTCCAGATATTTTCCGCCTCTCTGACGGATCATTTTTTCAATTGCTGCCGCTTCAATCTCGGACGGCACGACCATGGAAATATCCCTGGTCACGGCCGGGAAGCGGGCAATGCCGGCATATTTCCGATCAAATGTAGCAAATCCGAGGACAGCCTGAATATCGATTACGGCAGCATAAGTCCGTTCTCCCAGACCGTATGCACTTCGCACAAGAGGATGAATCTCACCCAGGAAGCCTATTTCCGTTCCCTTATAAAGAACAGCGGCCTGGCGGCCCGGATGCAGATAAGGACGTACATTTTTTCCGTTGTAATCGGCGATCTCATTCATCCCGACCTTTGAAAGGAACTCCTCCACTACCCCCTTCATATCGTAAAAATCGCCATGTCCGTAGAAGCCAAGCGTCAGCATCATTCGTTCCTCCGGAAGTTCCGTCAGAGGAAGCGTCTTCGGAAGGTAAATATTGCCGAGCTCATACAGCCGCACGTCTTTATTTCTGCGATTGTAATTGGAGGCAAGAGATGTCAGGATACCGTTCAGAGAGGTAGTCCTCATAATCGAAAAATCTTCACCAAGCGGATTGGAGATCGTAACCGCATTTCGCTCCGGCGCATTTTCCGGCAGAAGCAGCCTGTCAAAGACCTTCGGACTTTCAAACGAATAGCAGAAGCCCTGTGAGAAGCCGCAGTATTCCGCAACATTGCGGGCCTCATCTTCGATCATCATGGCAAAGGAGACCTTACCTGTTGTTGCTTCTCCGTGCGGAAGTGTCTGCGGAATATTATTATAGCCGTAAAAACGGGCCACCTCTTCCGCAAGATCACAGGTGCGCAGAACATCCTGCCGGAAGGTCGGTACCGTGATCTCATTTTTTTCGGAGTCATAGACCAGTTCTGCCCTTTTGAGATAGGAAAGCTGCTCTTCCTTCGAAAGATCTGTTCCGAGAAGCGCGTTGATCCGTTCCGGTACAAAAGCAATATGAACTTCCTGCCTTTTTTCCGGATACACGTCGATCGTGCCGCCTACCACTTCACCGGCTCCGAATTCCTCGATCAGCTGGCAGGCACGGTTCATAGCCGCTTCCGCATTGTTCGGATCAAGTCCCTT
>JABUSX010000438.1 GCA_021442545.1 Eubacterium sp.
CTCAATGACAGAAACGGCGTTGAATTGCCCGACAGTTCACATTAAAATAATTATGTATGACCAGTGTTTTGTCTCCGCCGTGTCCGCTTTTCAGGTAGTATCATTTGAATACTGTTCCTGTGGTGCTGAAGCCTTTTAAGCGTAATTCTCAGAACACTCGGAGCTGCATACAAAAGCTCTGCGTAGTTCTCATTGCTGCCGGCATAGTACGAATATCCCAGCATGTTTTTAAGATTTTCTGATATTGAAATTTGTTGATAAACTCATTGTTGTCCGCATATCGGTTTTTAAATTTGAGAGCAAACATATGAAAAAAAGAATTATTCCCATAACACTTTCCCTTTCGATGATCTTCGCAGGTCTTGTTCCTGTATACGCATCGGAACCGGCATCCGATTCAGCTTCTTATCCGGGCTGTAATCCGGTCCTTTTATCCGCTTACAGTGAAGATGGGAATTACTGTAATGATGACTCCGGAATCTGTGCTTACGAAAGTGAGCCGGCTGCCCCCGGAATTGACGGAATCGGATCTGCTTCAGGCAGTACCGACACTGATGAATTTTATTACGGAGATGCTGACCCGGATTTTGGGTATGGAAATGCTGACCCGGATTACGGGTATGAAAATGCTGACCCGGATTTTGTGTATGAAGACGGCAGTTCGGAGTCCGGTTATGACGATTCCGAATACGATTACGATGCCGTCGACTCTGAATTCGGCTTTAACGATTCCGACTTTGACGACACCGATTTCCTTTCGGATGATGAGCCCGTCTTTGATTCCGAAGCATACGAAACCGACGGATCCTCAGACGATTTTTCATACACCGACGGAAGCATCAGCACCGATTCTCTTATTTTCGGTCCGGATGATGCAGAAATCATCGACAAGGGAAACCTTTCTTCGGATCAGGAAGATCTCTCAGAACCGAATGACGCAAAAAAAACTTCTGATGATGAGGACGATATCAAAAAGGATACCGATGATCCTGCCAGGCAAAGCGAAGGCGATATCATCGTCGACGAAACGACTTTCCCGGATTCTTATTTCCGTCTCTGTGTTATGCAGTATTTCGTAATCGCACAAGGGGACACCCTCAGCAAAGAAGAGCTGGAATCCGTCACATCCTTTGACTGCAGCGGAAGCAGTATCGCATCCCTTCAGGGAATTGAATATTTCACAAACCTGGAAGAGCTGAACTGTTCGTGGAACCAGATCACAAGCCTGAATCTCAGCACCCTGCCGTCCTTAACGTCACTGAACTGCAGCGGAAACCGGCTTGCGGAACTGAATTCCGGCAGTTTGCCGGCATCCTTATTATCTTTGAACTGCTCCTGGAACCCTCTGGAGACTCTGGACGTCAGCGGCTGTACTTCCCTGCAGACGCTAGACTGCTCCTGGGACCGCCTCACTTCTCTGGATGTCAGCGGTCTTTCCTCGCTGGAATCCTTATCCTGTGCCCATAATCAATATTCCATTATTGTTGATAAAGACGGAACGGTCTCTGAATCTTCCATCCTGACCTCTCTGAATGTCAGCGGATGCACCGGTCTGAAAAATCTGTCCTGTGAATCCAATCAGATCTCTTCTCTGGACCTGACGGACTGCACGGCACTGGAGACCCTGAACTGTGAATCAAATGCTCTTACCGAAATCACCGGTCTGAGCGGCTGCACCGGATTGACGGAACTCATCTGCGGTACGAATCAGCTGACATCACTTTCTGTGTCCGGCTGTTCCTCCCTCTCCATACTGGGATGTGCAGATAACCGGATCTCCTCCCCGCTGGACGTAAGCAATTTCAGTACACTCAGCTATCTGGACTGCTCCGGCAACAGCATTCCGTCTCTGAACGTGGCCGGCTGCAGTAATCTGAGCAGTCTGACCTGCTGCAGCAATCAGCTGCAAAGTCTGGATGTAAGCACCTGCACGGCTCTGACCATGCTGAACTGTGAAAATAATAATCTGACGTCTTTGAACGTCGGGGATCTTACACAGCTGACGGATCTTTATTGCAAAAATAATATCGATGGTGAAAACGGAATTCAGACTCTGGATCTGAGCGGCTGCACCGAGCTTCAGTATCTGGATTGTTCCGCATGTAAACTAACTTCTTTGGCACTCGCCAATCCGTCAAAGCTTTATTCCATATCCTGCCAGGATAATCAGTTATCATCTCTGGATCTGTCAGGCTGCTCAAATCTGACCGTTTTGAACTGCAGCAAGAATGGTCTGACAGCTCTGAATCTGCAGAACTGCCCCGGACTGAAGACGCTTGACTGCAATGAAAACAGTATTTCGTCACTGACTCCGGCAAACTGCCCCGGCCTGACCAGCTTATGCTGTTCAAAGAACAGCCTTATATCTGTAGATCTGAGCGGCTGCCCGGATCTTCAGTTTTTCGAATGCAATGATTCCGGCACACTGGAATCCGTGAATCTGAATAACTGCAGTGAGCTGACATCCGTCTATTGCTTTGGAAATTCTGAGCTTACCGGTCTGGATCTGACTCCCTGCAAAAACAGCCTTGTCCACCTGGAATGCGATAACAACCAGAGTTTATCCTCTCTGAATATCGTGGGCTGTTCGAAGCTCAGCCAGTTCTATTGTTACTTCGATGGAGCACTGACAAGTCTCAATATTTACGGCTGCAGCAAGATCATCAACGTGTTTAAAGAGGAATATCTTACCAAAAAAACATATACCGACGGCACAATATGGAAATATGCCTCATCTGATGACAAATTCTGGTGTGACGACCCTGAAAACCAGATCAATATCTACAATGAAGCGCCATCATATATTCTCAGTGATCTCGAACTTTCGCAGACGGTTTTTACCCACACAGGTTCCGCTGTTAAGCCGGTAGTTACGGTGAAGGATGAATACGGAAATGTTCTCACGGAAGGAACCGATTATACTCTCACCCTGACCGACAATATCCTGCCCGGTACGGCGACAGTAAAAGCAACCGGTATCGGAAGATACACCGGCACCTTAACGACAGACTTCACAATAAAAAAACAGCCGTTGTCTGCGG
>JABUSX010000434.1 GCA_021442545.1 Eubacterium sp.
TTTCTTGCTGTTCTGGAACTTATGAAGATCGGAAAGATCAAAGCTGTGCAGACACAGGCCTTCGGGGATATTGAACTGGAATCTCTGGAAGATGTTCATGAAACGGCACTTGCAGGCGACAGCTACCGTCAGGATGAGTCGGAAACTTATTGACGAAGGTGAGGAGTACACATCATGGCTGAAGATAAAAACACAAAGATTGCCGCACTGGAAGCCGTTCTTTTCACTATGGGAGAACCGCTTGAGCTTTCGCGCCTTGCGGAAGCCATTGAGGAACCGGCAGAAGGTACAGAAGAACTGCTTTCCATAATGCGTGAACGTTATGAAGGTGAAGATCACGGGATTCAGCTGCTTTTTCTGGATGGCAAATATCAGCTGACTACCAAAAAAGATTTTTTTGATACTCTTGTCCGTGTTGCTTCCCATCCGAAAAAACCGGTTCTGACCGATGTAATGATGGAAACCCTTTCCATTATTGCCTATAAACAGCCGGTCACACGAACCGAAATTGAACAGATCCGCGGAGTCAGCTGTGAACATGCCGTCAATCGCCTCATGGATTATGATCTGGTGAGAGAGCTGGGGCGTCTGCAGGTGCCGGGACGTCCGATTCTGCTCGGAACAACAGATACCTTCCTTCGCCATTTTGGTCTGCAGTCAACCGAAGAACTGCCCGTTCTTTCGGCTGTCGATGTGGAAGATTTTAAGGCGGAAGCAGAAGCGGAACTGCAGATGAAGGTTGATGTGTAATACCAAAACGGATCAGCACCATCCAGATTCAAAACGAATGAAGAGACCGCACTGATTAAAGAATATACACAGAAAAATGAATAGGAGCAGTAATCTGAAAATCTCCTTTGTTCAAAATGCCCGAACAGCCGTTAAATCAGCGGCTGTTTTTTTTCTATATTTTCTTTTGTTGAATCGTTGCAACATTAACAAAAACAAGTTATAGTTTACAATGTATTAATTTTTGAACAAAGTTTGACTTCACATCAAATTGTTGGAGGTGACGCATGAACGAGGCAGTACAAACACCTGCCAGGGCAAGAATTGCAGCCCTGCTGGATGCAAACAGCTTTGTGGAGATCGGTGCGACGGTGACATCCCGGACCACGGATTTTAACATGGATGCAAAAAAGGTACCATCGGACGGCGTGATCACCGGCTACGGCCTGATCCACAGCCGTCCTGTTTATGTCTACAGTCAGGATTCAACGGTTCTCGGCGGCAGTCTCGGTGAAATGCATGCCAAGAAGATCCTGAAGATGTATGCACTGGCTTTGAAAACAGGCGATCCGGTCATCGGTCTTCTGGATTGTTCCGGTTTGCGTATCGAGGAAGGGCTGGACAGCCTGCACGCTTTCGGAAAGATTTTCAAGATCATGTCGGATGCATCCGGTGTGATCCCGCAGATCACCGCTGTTTTCGGAATGTGCGGAGGAGGCATGTCCCTGCTTCCGGCATTCGCCGATTTTACATTCATGGATGGAGAAAAGGGGCAGCTCTTTGTTTCTTCCCCGAATGCCATTCTCGGAAACACGATTGAGAAATGTGATACATCGTCTGCGGATTTCCGCAGCCAGACCGGTCTGGCCGACTTTGTCGGAACGGAAGAGGAGATCCTTGCCAATATGCGCGAACTGATGGATTTCCTTCCTTCCAATAATGAAGATGCTACCGGTATGCTTGAGCCGGCAGAAGAACTGAACTCCATTCAGGGCGATCTGCAGCAGTGGGTCTCTGATCCGTATCAGATTCTTCTCCGCATCAGTGATAAAGGTGAAGTGTTTGAAGTCCGCTCTGCTTATGCACCGGATATGGTCACGGCCTTTATTCACCTCGGCGGACATGCCGTAGGCGTTGTGGCAAACCGTGCTGCGATCTACGGAGACGAAGGTGAAGTAAAGGAAGAGTTCGGAACCGTTCTGACAGAAGCCGGTGCACTGAAAGCCACGCGCTTCGTCAATATGTGTGATGCGTTCTCTATTCCGATCATCACACTGGTCAATGTCGAATCCATGGCCAGCAGCATGAATGATGAACAGCGTCTTCCGGAAAGAGCCGGCCGTCTGGCCTTTGCCTTTGCAAATGCTACAACTGCAAAGATCTCTGTTCTGACAGGCTATGCCTACGGAACGCCTTACATCATCATGAACAGCCGTGCTCTTGGTGCCGATTTCATCTATTCCTGGAAGGATGCCGGTGTAGGAGCCATGAAAGCGGATATGGCGGCAAAAGTTCTTTCACCCAGCCAGGACCCCGCAGTGCTTCATCAGACGGCGATGCTTTACAGAGAACTGCGTGACGGTGCGGAATCTGCAGCGGCCCGCGGCTATGTGGATACCCTGATCGATCCTTCCGAGACCCGGAAATACCTCATCGGTTCTCTGGAAATGCTCTATACAAAACGCGAAAACCGGCCGTCTAAAAAGCACGGTTCTTTCTGAGAGGAGAGATAAGCATGAAGAAAGCCGGTAAATGGATCCGCCGCATAGTTGTGCTTATGCTCTGTCTGGCAGCGCTGATGGCGCCATGCCAGGTCATGGCAGAAGTCGATGACGTGACGGCTGAATATTTAAAAACACAGCTCTCCGAATTCCTGGCCCAGGTGTACAGTTTGCCTGACGAACAGCTTGCTATGGTCAGAGAATCCGGCGACTATTACCAGGTCCTTGTTGACGGTTGGAATGAAAATAAGGAAATCGTAGGTGAATTAAAAGAGATCGGCGAGACAACACTGGATTCCAGTGACGCTGAAAAGCTCGTTTTTACGACAAAAGTCAAATTCGATAAATATGACTGCGATGTTGTAACGACTTTTGATGCAGAAACTATGTCGCCTCTCAACACCGTTATGAATATTGAATATTCACTGGGTGAAAAAATGGCGCAGGCTGCACAGAATATGGCTGTCGGTCTGATCGTTGTTTTCGGTATTCTGCTTTTCCTGATGTTCGTGATCTGGCTGTTCCGGTTTATTCCCGGAAACAGAAAACCCAGGGAAGATAAGGAGAAAAAGGAAAAAA
>JABUSX010000420.1 GCA_021442545.1 Eubacterium sp.
AAAAGAAAAAGAATAACCGTATGAAGCTGCGCCGGAATTATCTGAAGGAAATGTTTCCGGAAAAGGCCTATCAGCTTCAGGGGGATAAGGACGAAAACCTGAGGCAGCATCTGCTGGAAGGGACGTTATCGACGCAGAAGCTTCTGGAAGCTTCGCATAAATACAATGCAACGATCGGGGTCTTTCTGACTTCCCTGTATATCAAGGCGATCCTGCAGGAGATGCCCGTGCATGAGCGGCGCCGCAAAATCATTGTCAGCCTTCCCGTCAATCTCAGACAGTATTTTCCTTCGTCCACAACACGGAATTTTTTCAGTGCTGTTCAGATCATTTTTAATCCGGAAAAGTTTGACGGAACGCTGGAGAGTGTTATTGCGGAAGTGAAGAGGCTCTTTGCCGAAAATCTGAGTGAAGAGAGGATCTTTGCCACGATGAACAGTTATGCGGCACTGGAACATAATTATGCGATCAAAATGACGCCGCTTTTTCTGAAATACATAGCGATCCGGAGTTTTAATTACTGGATGAAGCGCGGCGTTACGACATCTCTTTCCAACGTCGGAAAGGTGGATATTCCGAAAAAAATGGAACCGTACGTGGACAAATTTGTCAGCTTTATGGCCGGCAGAACAGCATTTATATGCATCAGTACATTTAAAGACAGGACCGTAGTCGGCGTGGCGACCTGTTTTACCAATCATGAAGTCTTCCGGCATCTGTTTCGGGAACTGATCCGGCAGGGTATCCCTGTGGAACTGGCAACAAACGATTACGATGTGGAGGAAGGATGATGCAGAACTGTGGCCGATGCAAAATAGAAATCAGAGGTACTAAAGCTGTCTGTCCGCTGTGCGGCGGTCCGCTTTCCGGGGAACCCGAAAGACCGGCATTTCCGCCGTTCCGGCAGAGAAAGATTTCGCGGATGAGTATTCTCAGCGTTTCATTGTTTGCTCTGATCGCCTTCGAGGCATTTCTGATCATTCTCTGCTACATTCTGAAAGGCGTTCCGGAATGGATTCTTCTGGCAATTCCGGCCGGCGTTATTGCCTATGCGGATATTGCGCTGGCTTTGTATTACCGAAGCAATATTCTGAATCTGGTGATTGCGGAGATTTATATAGCAATGGGAATACTGGTCTTCATTGACGTTCTTCTGACAGGACCGTTCAGATGGTCGATCTCGTATATAATCCCGCCGCTGTTTGTCACCTTGATGATCGTGACGGTGGCCATCGGAAAGGGCATGGGTCTTAAACCTGGGGATTATATCATGAAACTGTTTCTCCATCTGATCCTGGCTTTTGTCATACAGCTCCCGCCGATCCTGATCGGCGTAAACACACGGACAGATCCCGCGTTTATCAGTATGGTGTTCTGTGTTGTCTTTTTCCTGGGAATCGTGATTTTCAACAGACGGGTCTTTACAGGTGAAGTGAGAAAGCTGTTTAATAACTGATAGTACATGCAGACTTCTGAGTCATGTTTACATTTCAGCATAAGAGGTGTTTCCGGAACTGTTTCTGTGTCAGAAATGCCGTTTTTGAAAAGTACCGAATACTGTATCCGGACGGTCTGGGGATGCAGTAATAATGTGAATCAATAATATTTAACCGGGAGGGTAAAATTATGTCAAAACCGAATCTGTTCAATCGATTATTTGAAATGGTCGGCAATTTAGGTGAGAGCCTGATGAATGACATCATCAAGGACTACAAGGTTCAGGAACTGACCGAGCACTCGGAGAAGAATAAATGGTATCGTCTTACGCTCCCGGAGGGGAAAAGCGGGGATGGTTCAGAGTATTTTATTTATGTGAAGAAGGCAGACAGCAAAAAATTCTGTATTTTCCTTTCCGGCGGCGGCATTGCGTGGGATGCCCGTTCGGCTGCTCATTCGTTCAACGGCGGAAGGGCGCTGGGAAATCTTCCGAAGTATTACTGGAGCAATCTTCGCCCGATCACGCAGGGAAAGAATATCAGTTTCGGAATGACAAGAACTTCTCTGGCGGAAAATCCGTTTTCGGATTGGAACATGGTCATAATCGGCTATTCGACCGGAGATATGCATGTCGGCAACGGAGAGCTGCAGTATAAGGGAAAAGAAGGAGAAGACAAAACCCTGTATTTCAACGGATATAACAATTTCCGGGCAGCCATGAACCGCATCGTTGAGATTTTCAAGGATCCGGAAGAGCTGCTTATCTGCGGGGATTCCGCGGGAGCGTTTGCCACACCGGCCCTGGCGATGCCGATTCTGAAGGAATATTATACTTCCTGCCCGCGCGTGACCTGTTTTTCCGACAGCGCTCTGCTGATCAATCCGCACTGGAAGGAGACGATCCGGGACTGCTGGAATGCGGAACCGTTTGCCTATGACCCCATCAGTACGGACAATAATACGATAGACTGGTACAGAAGGCTTTATGAAACCTTCGGGGACAGCATCAATTATCTCTATGCGGGTTCTCCGCGCGATCACGTGCTTGCCAGGTATTATATGGATATGTGTGAAAGGGATGTGACCCTGAAGCAGTCCATTGCCTATTTCCAGATGAGAATGGCGAAAATGGCAAAAGAACTTAAGGCAATTACACCGAAATTCGGACTGTTCCAGTATTCCTTCATAGACAGTCCGATGGAAAAGGGAACTGCGCATACGATCTGCAGAACGCCTCGTTTCTATAAGCCGGATGCAGGTACCGGCGTGGCTATGTCCAAGTGGCTGGGTGATGCGGTAAACGGAAATATCTACGACGTAGGTTCGTTTGAGAATCCCATTATTTAATAAACATCAGATGGTTCTCATCCGGCAAAAACACCGGATGAGAGCCGTTTCATAACAAAATACCGGATGAAACCATCCGGAAAAGATTCTTTTGATAAAGAAAGAGCTTTGTTGATACTATGGCGGATCTGGTAAAAAAATACGGGCAAATAGTGGACAGTCTGATCGAACGGCATCCTGTGGCAGCACGCAGGATGCTGTTGTTTGGCTATTATGCGAAGCGTATACAGCTGAAGAAATTTCA
>JABUSX010000246.1 GCA_021442545.1 Eubacterium sp.
AAATGCGGGAAGTGGCTCATTATTCCGACGATGATCGGCGGCTGCACCATGCTCGCGGACGGCGTGCTGACGCCGGCCGTTACCGTGACCACGGCTGTGGAAGGTCTCCGAAGCATCAATATCATGGATAAGCTCCTCGGCGAAGGCCAGGTCGTGGTGATCATTATTACGATCATTATCATCAGTGTTCTGTTCTTTATTCAGAAAGGCGGGACGAGCACGATCGGAAAAATATTCGGGCCGGTCATGATGATCTGGTTCCTTTTCCTCGGGATCACCGGCCTGGTTCTTATGTTCGGCGACCTGAGTGTGCTGAGGGCGTTTAATCCCGTTTATGCCGTTAAGATTCTTTTCAGCCCGTACAACAAGGAAGGGCTCATGATACTTGGCAGCGTTTTCCTCTGTACGACCGGTGCGGAAGCACTTTATACGGATATGGGTCATGTGGGCAGAGAAAACATTTACATCAGCTGGCCGTTCGTTAAGATCTGCCTGATTCTGAATTATCTGGGTCAGGGTGCGTGGATCATTATGAACCGGTCAAATCCGGCACTTGCCTCGATCGAGGATCTCAACCCGTTCTATATGATGCTTCCGGAATTGGTGAGGCCCTTTGCCATTGTGCTGAGTGCGCTTGCGGCGATCATTGCCAGCCAGGCGCTGATAAGCGGAAGCTATACGCTTGTGCACGAGGCGGCGTCGCTCGATCTTCTGCCGCATATGAAGATACAATACCCGTCGGATACAAAAGGGCAGATCTATATCCCGTTTGTGAATACGCTGCTCTGGATCTGCTGTATAGTGGTGGTTCTGTATTTCCAGAGCGGGGCCCGGATGGAAAATGCATACGGACTGGCGATCACCATCAGCATGCTGATGATGACGATCCTGTTCGTTGTTTACATAGGTGTTCTGTACAAAAAACGAATTTTCGCCGTTTTGTTCGGGCTCGTGTTCGGAGCCATCGAGTCTGTGTTTTTCGTATCGAGCCTCGGGAAGTTTACGAAGGGCGGTTATGTTGCACTGATCATATCTGCGGTGCTGTTCTTCGTGATGATCGTCTGGTACAGGGGGACGATTATCGAGAATTCGCAGAGGGTGGAACTGGATATCCGGAAGCATCTGGCAGGCATTAAAAACCTGATGGAGGATAAATCCATTCCCTTCCTTGCAAATAACCTGGTCTATATCACAAAAGGAAGCGGAAATACGATCGACAGGGATATTCTGTATTCGGTGCTTGACAAGGATCCGAAGCGTGCCAATGCCTACTGGTTTATCAGCGTGAATACGATGGACGACCCCCATCTGACGGAATATTCGGTGGATACCTACGGAACGAATTATATTTTCAGGGTACAGATGAATCTCGGATTTAAGGTGAACCAGCGCCTCAACGTGTATCTGAGGGATGTCGTCGGGGATCTTCTCGCGAGCGGAGAGCTTCCGCCGCAGGAGAAGAAGCATTCCATTTACGGACCGGCTCCGATCGGATCATTTAAGTTCTGCATGATCAAGAAAACGCTGCCGCAGGACATCGACATCAGCGGCCTGGATTATTTCCTGTTAAAGACGAAGTACTTTATCAGGGCCATTGTGGGCAACCGCGTAAAATGGTTCGGTCTTGAAACAGCAAGCATGATATTCGAATACGTGCCGCTGTTTATCAATACAAAACAGACAAGAGAAAAACTGACACGGGTAAAACAGTAAACAGAAATCTGCGGGGGAATGAGATGAAGAAAAAAGTATTGGCTGTTATTCTTTCGGCTGCCCTTTGTTCGGCATGTGTGACACCGGCATTTGCTTCAGAAGGAACCGATGCTGCGGCAGGATCCGGAGCGGAGAGTGCCATATTCGAAGATCTGGGTGCGGCAGGATCCGGCACGGAGAATGCCATATTCGAAGATCTGAATGCGGAAGAATCCGGCATAGAGAATGCCATATATGAGGACCTGAACGCAGAAGAATACGGTTCGGAAGGAACGGACACCGCCGGTTCCGATAATTCAGCGCCGGAAGATTCTTCATACGATTCTGCAGGTTATGAAGATGTCACCGGCAGTGATGCCGGTTCGGATACACTCATCCCGGAAGATCCTTCTTTCGGAGATGACTTCGGTTCGAATGAAGGCATAGAAGATATTTTCGAAGACACAGCGCCCGAGGAGGCTGTTTCGGAGGATGCTTCCGTTTTTGAAAACGCAGCGGATCTTCCGGATGTGGATGAAGGATCCGAGGCGAAGGAAGACCTCCCGGAGAAAGACAGCGCTGAGGATGAGCCCAAGGAGCAGGCTGAAGACGGCGTGCCGGTTGATGAAGCGCATTTTCCGGATGAAAATTTCAGAAATCATATCAAGGATTACGATGGGGATGGGAATGGTTATCTCAGCGAAAGCGAACTGTCCAGGGATATTATTTTTTGTGACGGCAAGGGAATTATTTCCATGCAGGGGATCGAATACTTTACAAAGCTGGAGAAGCTGTACTGCTTTAATAATAAGCTGCAGGAACTGGATCTGAGCAGCTGCACCAAACTGCTCTATGTGGACTGCAACGGAAACCAACTGCAGAGTCTGAATGTGAGCGGCTGTTCCGTTTTGACCGGAATCGTTTGCTACGACAATGAGCTGCAGGATCTGGATGTGAGCGGCTGCTCTGCCTTGAGTTTTCTGGACTGCAAAGATAACAAGCTGCAGAAGCTGAATGTAAGCGGCTGCTCCGCTTTTACCTATCTCGCCTGTTCCTATAATCAGCTGCAGGAACTGGATGTAAGCGGTTTTTCCGAATTGGCTGATCTGTATTGTCAGGAAAACGGTCTTCAGCGGCTGAATGTGAGCGGCTGTTCTGCGTTGGATGATCTGGACTGCTTTAATAATGCGCTGCAGGAGCTGGATGTGAGCAGCTGTTCTGCAGTAGAGTCTCTGCCGCTGTACTGATAGACCGGACTCTCGAAAAGGTCCACGTCCTTCCCGTCTTCGGTCATCTCGATGTCGTACCTTACGCCGTTGATATACACATGC
>JABUSX010000346.1 GCA_021442545.1 Eubacterium sp.
GGAAAAAAAGAAGGCGAAGAAGAAAAAACGCCGCCTGATCACGGCAGCCGTTCTTGCCGGCGGCATTCTTCTTTTTTCCGGTTTCTTTTTGTATTATCAGTTTCACCGGGAGGCCTTTCTGTTCCACAATACACCCACGGAAACCTTTTATCTGATTCCGGAAGACGGTGTCGATCTCGCCCTCTATACCACAGCCGAAAAAGTTCTGGAAGAGCGTATCCGTGTGCTGCTGAATTCAAATCAATATGTCATCGAAAAGCTGGACGACAATGTCATCCGCTGCGTGGTTCCGCAGTCGACCTTCCACGGTCTGAATGCCGCAAACAATATCCGTGTCTTCCTGACGCGCCCGGGCAATGTTTATTTTTCACAATCGGATCAGGAAATCCTCGGTCTGCGCCCGGAAGATATTGTCGAAGTGCGCCAGCTGAACGGCTCGAAGAGTGACGATTCCTCGAAGAACGGAATTTCCGGTGCCGGAAGCACAGACAAAAGCGCTGCCTCCGAACTTTCCTTTGCGATCCGGCTGACACCGGAATATTACGAAAAGCTGGCCGGCCTGCAGAAAAACGATCCGGCCGGAATTTACCTGACGATTGACGGTCCGGAGTATGCCTGGTACCCGTCCCTTTTCGTCCGTTTCCCGGAGGATGATGCATCGGACGAAAAAGATACGATCTACGTTTCCTTCTCTTCCTCCGAAACGGCATCCGGCCGCTACGGAGATGCCTTCCGGAATCTGCTTCTTTCCGAACCGCTTTCGGATTCCGTCTTCGGCGTCTATGCAGAGATCCCGACTGTCTGGGAGGATATCGGGCAGTCCCTGATCCCCGGAGAAAACCAGGTCGAAGAAACCGCACTGACGGGAAACCGTGTCCGCATGAGTTTTACGCCTTCCGGCTCATATGAAAACGACGCAGAGGAACGCGGAAATCTTCTGCACACGGTAAGCAACCTGAAGCTGTGGCTGGATGCAATGCAGATCCCCTACGCCTTCGGCACCGAAGCCGGATATAAAACGCATTACGTGGTCGAAATCGAGGAAAAATACTATTCTCCGAGTTTTCCGGCCCTGATCGAAACAACGCCTTTATCCTCACTCAGCAGCATATGGCCCTATGAAGATCTGAATGAACTGTACCCCTCGGCCTTCGAAAGCCGGACTCTGTCCGAAGATCCTGAAAACCCGGGTACCTATCGGCTTACGTTTTCCGGTCTTTCCGATTCGTACTCGAAAGAAAAATTTGATCAGCTGAAAAAAACGATCGCCTCAAACGGCCGGTCCGAGATTTACCTGTATACAGGCAGAGATCATAAACTGGCTGCAGCCGGGTTCGGATCCGAATCCGGACAGGACGAGGACAGCCTCGTTTTTGACCGCGTGTATTTCGGAGACGGAACGATCACCGAAAACAACGTCTCTCTGTTCCGTCTGATGCTCGCAAAAAGTTCCACCACCGATTCGATATACCTGTATCATGACCAGACACAGTTTATCAGCGACGACTCTCCCGTTGTCTATGACCGGGAAGCAGAAGTCTCTGCCGATCTGATCTATCGGGTGCCGGAGGAAGAACTCGCCCTGGAACATTTCAAAAACGAGATCCATGCCGACGGTGTGCTTGTCAACGCAGACCTCAGCGACTACGGGAACAGCTCCCTTTATTATCTTGCCGAAAACAGGCCGGAAGCTTCGGAATTTGTCCGGTCTTTAAAAAGCTTTTTGTCCTCCGAAGAAGCCTGTATCCCGGACGGCTATTACATTCAGTTTTCTTCTCCGGCACGCGAAGGCTTCAATCAGGCCGTACTCGGAATCTCGAAGCGCTATCAAAGCGAAGAAGGATCCTGGGACATCCGTTTTCTCATTTTTGAAGAAGACACCGACGGATATTACGAAGACCTGCTCCGCGAAATGAAGGCAGATCCCATCGTTTCCGAATGGGTAGAAGAATAGACTTTCCGGAACTGCCGCAAAAACTTCTCTCTGTCAGACGTTCACGGATCCTTCTCTTTCTGCTTCGAGTTTTTTCATCGTCCGGGAGAACAGGATCAGCGACAGGATCATGCACAGAAATTCTTCTGCCGGCTGCGCATAGATGAGGCCGGTGAAGCCCCACAGGTGGTTGAATAAAAGAAGGAAGGGGATGTACAGCACCAGCTGCCGGATGACGGTGATCCCGAAGGACTGCAGGGGTTTCCCCATGGCATTGTACGCATTCCGGACGAGGGCCGTGACGCCGACAAACGGCAGATACAGCATTACGGCACGGAGTGCCTGTGCACCGATTTCCCGCACCTCCGGAGATTCCGTAAAGAGACCGATCAGAGCCGGTGCAAAGATCCCGAAAAGAGCTATGATACCCAGCTCGATCACCGTGGTGACCAGGATGCCGGATTTGATCAGACTTCGCATCCGTTCATAGTTTTTCGCACCGTAATTATATCCCATCAAAGGCTGGCAGCCCGCCGTGATCCCCTGATAGGTGTATGAGCCGAAGCTCATCAGTTTGTTTGCAACTCCCATAGCCGCCACGGTCAGTTCCCCGTAAGAAGCCGCCAGGTTATTGCTGACGATAAAGGCGGCGGTGGTGAACAGCTGTTCCAGGGTGTGCGGAATACCGACCCAGAAGACTTCTCCCACGATCTTTTTATCGAAACGCAGCATCTTCAGGGACGGCTGCAGAAGGGTCTTCTTCCGCAGATAGAATACAAGCATCACAGCCAGTCCCAGCGCATTTCCCAGAACGGTGGCGATCGCCGCTCCCCGGATCTCCATCTTCAGCGAAAAAATAAAGATCGGGTCCAGAACAACGTTCGCCAGGGTCCCCGCGATCATGCCGATCATGGACTGCATCGTGGAACCCTCGCTCCGCATCAGCTGACCGACGGCGTAATTCCCCATGGTGAATACGGAGCCCAGAAGCATCACCTGAACATACTGGCGGGTGAACTCAAAGGTGTTTTCTTTTGCACCCAGCATAGTGACGATCGGATCCAGAAA